>NZ_DDFB01000146.1:27795-36857 GCF_002336885.1 Novosphingobium sp. UBA1939
GTCGATGGCGAACTCGTGCCCGGCACCACCGCCACGGCCGAGGAACTGATCCGCATCGGCCGTGCCATGGGTCGCGTGGGCCATGGCGTGTTCGAAATCGCCTCCGACATGAAGCGCGAATGGGATGAATTCGGCTGGATGGGCGCGATCAGCCGCGAAACCGGGCTGCCGGTAACGTTCGCCGCGCTCCAGTCGATCGCCAAGGAGCTGCCGCTGTCGGAACAGATCGCGGAAATGGAGCGCCAGAACGCGCAAGGCGCCAACATCGTCGCCCAGATCGCGCTGCGCGGGAACGGCATCGTCATGGCCTGGCGCGGCACGGTCCACCCGTTCCGCTTCCGCCCGAGCTACATCGCCATTGCCGACCTGCCATGGGACGAACAGCTTGCCCGCCTGAAAGACCCCGCGTTCCGCGAAAAGCTGCTGGCCGAAGCGAATGTCTATCCGGAGAGCGACATCATCCACCTCTTCCGCATGATCGCGGAAGGCTGGTTCAACCAGTACCAGATGGACGACGATTTCGATTACGAACCGCAGGCCGAAGCCAGCATCGCCGCGCGCGCGGCGGCACGGGGCGTGACGCCGGATGCCTATGCCTATGATCTGATGATGGAGCAGGACGGCACCGGCTTCATCTACCTGCCGATCCTGAACTATGCCGATGGCAATCTCGATTTCCTGGAAGCGCTGCAGGCCCGCGACGATTGCGTCAATTCGCTGTCGGACGGCGGCGCGCACTGCGGCACCATCTGCGATGCGGCCAGCCCCACCTTCATGCTCCAACACTGGGTGCGCGATCGCAAGCGCGCCAAGGATCGCCAGGAGGGCCGGCTCACGCTCGAACACGCGGTCAAGCGCCAGTGCCACGATACCGCGCGGCTCTATGGCCTCGACGATCGCGGGGTGCTCGCGCCGGGCTACATGGCGGACATCAACGTGATCGACTTCGACAACCTGAAGCTGCTGCGTCCCTGGCTCGATTTCGACCTGCCGGCGGGCGGCAAGCGCCTGCTTCAGAAGGCCGAAGGCTATGACGCTACGATCAAGTCCGGCGTGGTGACCTTCCGCAAGGGCGCATGGACCGGAGCGACGCCGGGCGGGCTGGTGCGCGGACCGCAGCGCGTGGAAGCGCTGGAGGCCGCCGAATGAGCGACGTGCAGGCGATCCGCATCGGCGCGCCCGCCACTCTGGACAGCCTGCACGCCGATACCCTTCCCGATCCCGGCGCGCCGGGGCCGGGGCAGATCCGCGTGCGCCTGGCTGCCTCGTCGCTCAACTACCACGATTTCGCGGTGGTGACGGGCATGTTGCCCGCCGCCGCCGGGCGCATTCCGATGTCGGACGGTGCGGGCGAAGTCGTGGCCGTGGGCGATGGCGTCCGGAGCGTCGCTGTGGGCGATGCGGTAGTGTCGACGTTCTTCACCGACTGGGACAGCGGGCCGCCCCCGTCGAGCGCGTTCACCACCGTCCCCGGCGACGGGATCGACGGCTATGCGCGGACCGACGTGGTCGTGCCGGCGCACTGGTTCACCCGCGCGCCGGCGGGCTATTCGCACGCCGAAGCCGCCACGTTGACATGCGCGGGCCTCACCGCGTGGCGCGCGCTATTCGTCGATGGCGCGACCAAGCCGGGCGATACCGTGCTGGTGCAGGGCACGGGCGGCGTCTCGATCTTCGCGCTCCAGTTCGCCAAGGCCGCCGGGGCGCGGGTGATCGCGACGAGTTCCTCGGGCGAGAAACTGGAACGGCTGCGCGCGCTGGGTGCGGACGAAACCATCAACTATCGCGAGGTGCCCGCCTGGGGCGCCAAGGCGCTCGAACTGACCGGCGGGCGCGGCGTGGATACCGTGGTCGAAATCGGCGGGGCGGGAACGCTCGACCAGTCGATGATCGCGACCCGCGTGGGCGGCCATGTCGCGCTGATCGGCGTGCTGGCAGGCTTTGCCGGGCCGGTGCAAACCGCGCTGCTGATGGCCAAGAATCTGCGCGTGCAGGGGCTCACGGTCGGAGCGCGGGCGGATCAGCTGGCGATGATCGCCGGCGTGGAGGCCAACGGCATCCGGCCCGTGCTCGATCGCCACTTCCCGCTGGCCGCGCTGGCCGACGCCTTCCGGCATCAGGCCAGCGGCGCGCACTTCGGCAAGATCATCGTCGATATCTGACCGTTACGGGAGCGGGCGGGATATTGCCCCGTCCGCTCCCGCTGCGGGAAATCACGCGGCGCGCGCCATGCGGCGGTGATAGGTGCCCTTGTTCGCATCGAGCACGAAATGGCCGACCAGTTCGGCCATGCGATCGGCCTCGCCGGCCAGATTGCGCGCGGCGGCGGTTGCCTCTTCCACCATCGCGGCGTTCTGCTGGGTCATCACGTCCAGTTCGCGCACCGTTTCGCGCGTCTGGCCGATGTGGTTCGCCTGCTCGCCCGCGACGGTCGCGATATTGTTGGCAAGATCCGCGATCTCGCCCACCTTGGTAACGATCCGCGCGAACGTATCGCCGGACTGGCCGACCAGTTCGACGCCGCGTTCCACCTGGACCGAACTTTCGCTGATCAGCTTCTTGATATCGAGCGCCGCTTCCGCCGATCGCTGTGCCAGCGCGCGCACTTCGTTGGCGACGACGGCGAAACCGCGCCCGGCATCGCCCGCACGGGCAGCTTCCACGCCGGCGTTCAGCGCGAGCAGATTGGTCTGGAAAGCGATGCCGTCGATCACCGAGATGATCTTGCCGATCTCCTGCGCGGAACGGTGGATGTCGTTCATGGCGTGGACCGCCTCGCCCACCACCGCGCCGCCCTGCTGGGCATCGTTGTGGGCCTGCTGTACGGAATCGCGCATGTGCGAGGCGTCTTCCGCCGTCGTCTGCACGCTGTTGGCCAGCGTCGTCATCGACGAGGACGCCGCTTCCAGGGAAGCGGCCTGCTCTTCGGTGCGGGTCGCCAGATCGTGCGACGCCTCGCGGATTTCCTGCGCGCCGACGTCCACGTTCTGGGCGGTTTCGGACACGGCGGACAGCGCGACGCGCACCTTTTCGCGCATCGTCTCGAAATCGTTCTGAAGCTCGACGAACTCGCTCGGCAGATCGGTCAGCCTGGCGGTGAAATCGCCATCGGTCATCTTGCGCAGGGATTCGCCCAGCTTGTCGATCACGGAGCTGCGCAGCGCCGCGTTGGCGGCATCGAAATAGGTCGAAAGCGCGATTTCCATGTCCAGCATGGCCATCTTCAGCATGGCACTGATGGCCTGGCCCAGCTTGCGCGATCCGGTCACGCCAAGGCCGGAACCGGCCGCCATCGCCACGATCACATCGGCCAGCACCCCGGCATAGGCACCGATGTACCACCCCGGCTCCAACCCGATCTTCGCATGAATGTTTCCGATGCGGCGTGCCCGCGCGTTGTAGGCATCATCGGGCCTGCCCTCGAACATCTGGCGCCAGTGATCGAGTTGCTTCTGCTTGGCGTGTTCCACCATCGCCTGCGAACTGAAGAAGCCGGAAAGCGAGGGTTCGGCCGCGATGCCATCGTAAAGCCGGTCCAGCGCAGGCGGCGCATGCTTCGCCAGAGCGCGCAAAATCGCGGGAAAATGCGTCTGCTCCTTCTCCCCGATATCGAAGAACGCAATCTTCCTGCTGAAGTCCTGTCGCTTGTCGTCCACGGCCTAATTCCTCCTGTGCCGGCGCCGGTTTATCCGACCGTGCTTCAGGCCGCCTCAACGCGGACATAGGGGTTTTTCCGGACTTCCAGACGCAAAAAGCCCCGCAAGCGCGGGCTTGCGGGGCTTGGTGGTTTCCGAAGGGATGCGCTGGATCAGACGCGCATCGGCATCAGCACGTAGAGCGCCGGGCTTTTCTCGTCCTTGCGGATCAGCGTGGGCGCGCCGGCATCAGCCAGGTGCAGTTCCACCGTATCGCCGTCGATCTGGCTCAGGATATCCTTGAGGTAATTGGCATTGAAGCCAATCTCGAAGCCTTGCGCGGTGTAGTCGGCCGGGAGCTCTTCGGCCGCGGTGCCGTTGTCCGGGCTGGTGACCGACAGCGTCACACGATCGGTTTCCAGCGCCATCTTCACCGCGCGGGTCTTTTCGGTGGCGATCGTCGCCACGCGGTCCACGCCTTCGAAGAAGCTGCGCGGATCGAGCCGGAGCAGCTTGTCGTTCCCGGTGGGAATGACGCGGCTGTAATCGGGGAACGTGCCGTCGATCAGCTTGCTGGTCAGCACCACGCCGTTCTCGCCACCCAGCGTGAAACGCACCTTGCTGGCGGAAAGATCGATCAGCACGCTGGTATCGAGCACTTCTTCCAGCAGCTTGCGCAGCTCGCCTACGCATTTGCGCGGGATGATCACGTCCGGCATCCCTTCGGCACCATCCGGGCGCGGCAGCGTGTAGCGCGCCAGACGGTGCCCGTCGGTCGCCGCCGCCTTCAGCACCGGCTGGGCCTCGTCCGAAACGTGCAGGAAGATGCCGTTGAGGTAGTAGCGCGTCTCTTCGGTCGAGATCGCGAAGCGGGTGCGGTCGATCAGTTCGGCCAGCACGCGCGCCGGAATCTCGAAGCTGGTCGGCAGATCGCCTTCGACGATCACCGGGAAATCGTCGCGCGGCAGCGTGGGCAGCTGGAAGCGGCTGCGCCCGGCCTTCACGACCATGCGGTTGTCCGCCGTTTCCAGGCTCACCTGGCTGCCATCGGGCAGTTTGCGCGCGATGTCGAACAGCAGGTGCGCCGACACGGTGATCGCGCCGGGCTGGTCCACCGACGCGGCGGGCATGGTTTCCACGATCTGCAGGTCAAGATCCGTGGCCATCAGGCGCACCGTGGCATCCGGCGCGGCCTCGATCAGCACGTTCGACAGGATCGGGATCGTGTTGCGCCGTTCCACCACCGATTGCACGTGGGACAGGCACCGCAGCAGGGTTGCGCGTTCGATCGTCGCCTTCATTCTCGTCTCGATCCCCCCAGTCGGCCGGACGCCATGTCACTGCAATGGGTGCAGTCGCAACATCAACATCCGCCGGGCTGTGTAAACGGCCTTATCGCGCGGAATCGCACGGTTCGGCTCCGGTTCGGACCACCTTCCTTAACGCACGGGACCGCTTGGGCAAGCCGCCCATGCCCCGTTCGGGCGGAAGCTGTGCATAAATGGCGCAAAAGCTTGGGGAAGAGCAAGGTTGCGGTAACTATTCGAGCTTGCGCTGCCCGTCGAACATCGCCGCCGTGGCCGAGATGTAGGCGTTGATCAGCGCCCATGCCTCTGGCGTGACCGAGGCCGGGTTGATCCCAGCATCCGTCATCGCGATGGTGATCCGCCGCAGATCGCCCTGGGTGATCTGCTCCGCCGGGTTGTTGGCCTTGCCGGGGCCGATATCCAGCGCGTCGTCGATCAGGGCATGGGGCACGCCAGCGGCTTGGAGCCGGTCTCCCAGCACATCGCGCGCCATGCGCCCCATGGCATAGGAAAAGTAGGCCTTGCGCGCCGCATCGTCCATGAACTGATCGTCGCCGCAGCGATCGACCACGTTCTGCAGATCGCGCAACGCCGGCCCGTCGGACTGCTGCGCCAGCATCGCATCGGCCAGCCGTGCGTCCAGCCCGGCCGGCGCACGCTGCACCGCGCAGGCCAGCGCCTCGGGCGAACGGGCTTGCGCCGGCAAGCCCGCCAGCGCCGTCACCATCGCCAGGACGACAGTGGCACGGGCCAGCAACTCCGCAAACGGTCGCCGCATCGCGATCAGGAATGCATCGCCATGCCGCCGTTCACGTGCAGCGTCTGGCCCGTCACGTAGCCCGCTTCCTTCGATGCGAGATAGGCCACCGCCGCGCCGATGTCGCTGCCCTCACCCATGCGCCCCATCGGGATACGAGCGTTGAGCGCGTCCTTCTGCGCATCGGGCAGCACGTCGGTCATCGCGGTGCGGATGAAGCCCGGCGCCACGCAGTTGACGGTGATGTTGCGGCTGGCGAGTTCCTGCCCCAGCGACTTGGACATGCCGACCAGCCCGGCCTTTGCGGCGGCGTAGTTCACCTGCCCCGGATTGCCGGTGGCGCCGACGACGCTGGTGATCGTGACGATCCGGCCGAAGCGCGCCTTCATCATCGGCTTGGCCGAGGCGCGCATCAGGCGGAAGGCGGCTTCCAGGTTGACGCGGATCACCGCGTCCCATTCCTCGTCCTTCATCCGCATCGCCAGGTTGTCGCGCGTGATCCCGGCGTTGTTGACGAGGATATCCAGCTTGCCGAGCGTATCGAGCGCGGCCGGCACCAGATGCTCCACCTGTTCGGTGTTAGAAAGATCGCAGGTGATCTCCACGTGATCTTGGCCATAGGTGTCGTTCAGTTCCTCGCGGAACGCGCGCAGCTTGCCGGGATTGGTGCCCGACAGCGCCAGCCGCGCGCCCTGCCGCGCCAGCGCATGACAGATCGCCGACCCGATGCCGCCGGCGGCGCCGGTGACAAGGGCGGTCATGCCGGTAAGGTCGAAAAGGCGGTGTTCCATCGATTGCTCCATTATGTTTGTTCGCGCAGAGGCGCCGAGGCGCGCGGATGTCCGCGAACCGGAATCCCTTAAAGATCCTTCGCCAGCGCCTCTATATCGGCCATGCCGATCACGCTGGTGACCGAAACGTCCGCCACCGTGCGGTTGATCATCGGGCCAAGCACCTTGCCGCCCAGTTCGACGAACTGTTCGACGCCCGCGTCCCTCATCGCGATCGCGCTTTCGCGCCAGCGCACGCGGCCGGTGACCTGTTCCACCAGCAGGCGCTTCACTTCGGCCGGATCGGTGACCACGGCAGCGGTGACGTTGGCGAACAGGGCCACGCGCAGCGCGGCGGGCGGGATCTTGTCCAGCGCTTCGGCCATGGCGTCGGCGGCGGGCTGCATCAGCGGGCAGTGGAACGGCGCGGACACCGGCAGCAGCACGCCGCGCTTGATCCCGTGTTCCTTGACCAGCGCCACGGCCCGGTCGATCGCGCCCTTGTGACCGGAAAGGACCACCTGCGTCGGATCGTTGTCATTGGCGACCGTGCAGACCTCTCCTCCGGCCGCCGCTTCGGCCAGCGCCGTCGCCTTCTCGATATCGGCGCCCAGCAGCGCGGCCATCGCGCCCACGCCCACTGGCACCGCCGCCTGCATCGAACGCCCGCGCAGTTTTAGCAGGCGCGCCGTATCCGCCAGGCTGAAGGCCCCGGCGGCGCAGAGCGCGGTATATTCGCCCAGGCTGTGCCCGGCGACGAAGTCCGCCTTGTCGGCCAGCGCGATGCCGCCTTCCTTTTCCAGCACGCGCAGCACGGCGATGGCATTGGCCATGATCGCGGGCTGGGCGTTCTCGGTCAGGGTCAGCGCGTCTTCGGGGCCTTCCCGCATGATCTGGAACAGCTTCTGCCCCAGCGCGTCGTCCACTTCCTCGAACACTTCGCGCGCAATCGCGCTGGCTTCGGCCAGTTCGACCCCCATGCCGACCTTCTGGCTGCCCTGCCCCGGGAAAACGAAAGCTCTCATATCCTGTCTCCGCTCCTGCGCGTCTCGAAGTGCTTCGGGCGCGCGCCCTATTGTCGTGGCTCGCCGGGGGCAAGCCCGAACGGCACGATTCTGTTGTCGATGTCATGGCCGATGACGGCCGTCCCCAGAAAGCGGATGCCCGTCTTTGCGCACCAGTACCGCGCCATCGCTTCGGGTTCGGCGCCAAACGGACGGTCGTTTTCAGGCACGTCGCTCACCCGACCGAGCCGCAGCCCGGCAATGCCCATCGGCGCGAGCAGGGCGGTCACATGGAACAGCAGGCGGTCGACCGCGTAGTGATGCTCCGCCACTTCCTCCACCATCACCACATGCCCGGAGAGATCCGGCATCAGCGGCGTGCCCGCGATCATCGCCAGGGTCATCAGGTTGAACGCCACGGTGGGCGCTTCGCCCAAGGAGGGCTCCAGCCCCGCGTCCAATCCCGCGAACCAGCCCAGCGTGCGGCGCACCGCCGCTTCGCCCCCGGCGCGGCGGATGTCGGTGGGCATCGGCGCGTGAACCGGATGGCCGATTCTTGCGCGATAGAGCGCGCCCAGCAGCGTGCCGCCGTCCGAATAGCCGACGAAGGCCTTGCCCCGCGCCGCGTCGGTCATGCCCGCCACCGCCTCGGCCGCAATGCGGTTCGCGCCATAGCCGCCGCGCACGAACCACACCGCATCGAACGCCGGATCGTTTGCGCATTCGAGCAGCGCGCGCAGCCGCAGCGCATCCGGCCCGGCAAAGTGACCTTCGCTGGCGAAGCACTGATCGTGGAAGTGCAGATCGAGTGCCGGAAACTCCGCCAGCGCCAGCGCGGAAACGCGCGCCGCATCCTCGCGCGTGAACGGCGTGGACGGCGCGCAGATGGCGATCCTGTTCATCGGACGATCGGGCAGCGAGGGCATCGCCCTGCCCTAGCCCGTTTCGTCCTTCGGGCGAAGTGGGGAATGACGGTGTTGAGTTGCGCGCCAAGGCGGCATACCGAGCAGGGCATGACAGCCACCATTCCCGACCCCGGCCCCTCGCTCACCTCGCACCCCTGGTTCTTCTGCGGCATCGGCGGATCGGGCATGTTGCCGCTGGCGCTGATCCTCAAGGGGTTGGGCGCGGACGTTGCCGGATCGGACCGGGGCCGCGATCAGGGGCGCACGCCCGAAAAGTTTGGCTGGCTCGAAAGCCTGGGCTTCACGCTGTTCCCGCAGGACGGCAGCGGCATCGCCCGGGCCGATCAGGTGCTGGTCGCCTCGGCCGCGGTGGAGGACACGGTACCCGAAGTGGTCCGCTCCAAGGAACTGGGCTGCGCGCGGATGAGCCGGGCGGACCTGCTCGCCACGCTGTTCAACGCCACGGGAACGCGCATCGCGGTCGGCGGCACCAGTGGCAAGTCCACCGTCACGGGCATGCTCGGCTGGATTCTGACCGAAACCGGCGCCGATCCCACGATCATGAACGGCGCGGTGATGAAGAACTTCCGCACGCCGGACGCGCCCTTCGCCAGCGCGCGCGTGGGCGGTGGCGATCTGTTCGTGTCCGAAGTGGATGAAAGCGACGGCTCGATCGCGCTCTAC
>NZ_DDFB01000127.1:0-13938 GCF_002336885.1 Novosphingobium sp. UBA1939
GGTTGATGATCGGGGTGGACATCAGCCCGCCGAACACGCCGCCGTTGGAGATGGTGAAGGTGCCGCCGGCCATGTCGGCCATGGTCAGCGCGCCGTCACGCGCCTTCTTGCCGTAGTCGGCGATGGCCTTCTCGATGTCGGCGAAGCTCATCTTGTCGACATCGCGCACCACCGGCACGACCAGACCGTTCGGGGCCGAGACCGCGACCGAGATGTCGACGTAGTCGAAATAGACGATCTCTTCGCCCTGGATCTGCGCGTTGACCGAAGGGATGTCCTTCAGCGCCAGCACCGATGCCTTGGCGAAGAAGCTCATCAGGCCCAGCTTCACGCCGTGCTTCTTCTCGAACACGTCCTTGTACTTGGCGCGCGCTTCCATCACCGCGCCCATGTCCACGTCGTTGAACGTGGTGAGCAGGGCGGCGTTCTCCTGCGCGCTCTTCAGCCGCTTGGCGATCGTCTGGCGCAGGCGCGTCATCTTGACGCGTTCCTCGTTGCGGCCGGCGGTCGGCGCGGCAGCGGGCGCTGCAGCGGGGGCAGGGGCCGAAACAGCGGCGGCGGGCGCTGCCTGCTTGGCCTGCGCTGCGGAAAGGACGTCTTCCTTGGTCAGGCGACCATCCTTGCCGGTGCCCTTGACGGTCGAGGGATCGATCCCGTGTTCCAGGACCGCGCGGCGCACGGCCGGCGAAAGCACGGCGGCGTCGGCATCGGCGGTGGCGGCGGCGGGAGCCGAAGCAGCGGCGGGGGCCGGAGCAGGGGCCGGGGTAGCGGCGGGGGCGGTAGCGGTAGTGGGGGCGGCAGCGGCGCCGCCTTCCTCGATCACCGCCAGCAGCGCGCCGACCGAAACGGTATCGCCTTCGGCCACCATCAGCTGGCCGATCACGCCGGCGGCCGGGGCGGGGACCTCCACCGCGACCTTGTCGGTCTCAAGGCTGGCGATGGGTTCGTCCACGGCCACGGTGTCGCCCGGCTTCTTCAGCCACTGGCCGACGGTCGCTTCGCTGACGCTTTCACCGAGCGTCGGAACCTTCACTTCGATGGACATTGCTTGGTATTCCTTGGGAAGAATGGGGGGCTAGGCTGCGAGGGCGGGCTTCAGGCCTTCTTCTTGCGCCGGATTTCATCGCGAACGGAAAGGCCCAGCGCGTCGGCTACCAGCGCCGCCTGTTCGGCCGCGTGCCGCTTGGCAAGGCCGGTGGCGGGCGAAGCCGCCGCGTGGCGGCCGGCATAGCGCGGACGCCCCACCTTGCTCTTGGCGGCCTTCAGCGATTCCTCGATCAGCGGATCGACGAAGAACCACGAACCGTTGTTGCGCGGTTCTTCCTGGCACCACACCACGTCCTCCAGGTTCGGCATTCGCGCCAGACGCGCTGCCAGCGGTTCGCCGGGGAAGGGGTAGAGCTGTTCGAGCCGGATGATCTGCACGTCGTCCAGCTCTGCCGCGTCGCGTGCCTCGATCAGGTCATAGGCGACCTTGCCGCTGCACAGCACCACGCGGCGCGTCTTGTCGTCGGCGGAACCGTTGGTGTCCGACAGGATGCGCATGAAGTGCCCATCGCCGATGAAGTCGGTGGCGGAGGACTTCGCCAGTGGGTGCCGCAGCAGCGACTTGGGCGTCATGATGATCAGCGGCTTGCGGAACGGCCGGTGCATCTGGCGGCGCAGGACGTGGAAGTAGTTGGCCGGCGTCGTGATGTTGCAGACCTGGATATTGTCTTCCGCGCACAGCTGCAGATAGCGTTCGAGGCGGGCGGACGAATGCTCCGGACCCTGGCCTTCGTAGCCGTGCGGCAGCAGCATCACCAGGCCGTTGGCGCGCAGCCACTTGGCCTCGGACGCGGCGATGTACTGGTCCATCACGATCTGCGCGCCGTTGGCGAAATCGCCGAACTGCGCTTCCCACAGCACCAGCGTCTTCGGGTCGGCGCTGGCATAGCCGTATTCGAAGCCCAGCACGCCGTATTCGGACAGTGGGCTGTCGTGCACCTCGAAACGGCCGTGCGGCAGCGTGGCCAGCGGCACGAACTTGTGCTCGTCGGTCTGGTCGACCCACACCGCGTGGCGCTGGCTGAACGTGCCGCGCCCGGAATCCTGCCCGGAAAGGCGCACGTTGAAGCCTTCGGTGACAAGACTGCCATAGGCCAGCGCCTCGCCGGTGGCCCAGTCAAAGCCTTCGCCGGTCGCGAACATCTGGCGCTTGGCGTCGATCACGCGGCCCAGCGTCTTGTGGATGGTCAGGCCGTCGGGCACCGTGGTCAGCACCCGGCCCAGGCTTTCGAACAGCTTGCGCTCGATCCCCGTGGCCACGTTGCGGCGCGCGGTGACCGGATCGGCCGGCTTGTTGAGGCCCGACCAGCGTCCGCCGAACCAGTCGGCCTCATTGGCCTTGTAGGTGTTGGCCGCCTGGAATTCGGATTCCAGCGTCGCGGTAAAACGGTCCTCGTTTTCGCCCTTCCAGTCCTTGTCGATCACGCCCTGTTCGACCAGACGGTCGGCGTAGAGCGCGGAGACCGGCGGATGCTGGCGGATCTTGGCGTACATCAGCGGCTGGGTGAAGCCGGGCTCGTCGCCTTCGTTGTGGCCGAAGCGGCGATAGCACCACATGTCGATCACGATGTCGCGGCCGAACTGCTGGCGATAGTCGATCGCCAGCTTGCAGGCGAAGGTCACCGCTTCGGGATCATCGCCGTTGACGTGGATGATCGGTGCCTGCACGCCCTTGGCCACGTCCGACGGGTAGGGCGATCCGCGCGAGAACTGCGGGCTGGTGGTAAAGCCGATCTGGTTGTTGATGACGAAGTGCAGGCACCCGCCGGTGTTGTAGCCGCGTACGCCCGAAAAGCCGAAGCATTCCCACACAATGCCCTGGCCGGCGAAAGCGGCGTCGCCGTGGATCAGCACGGGCAGCACCTGCTTGTGCTTGCCCTTGCCGATATCATCGCGGAACGCCTGCTGCGCGCGCGTCTTGCCCAGCACCACCGGGTCCACCGTTTCCAGGTGCGACGGGTTGGGCTGCAGGCTCATGTGCACCTTGATCCCGTCGAACTCGCGGTCGGTGCTGGTGCCCAGGTGGTACTTCACGTCGCCCGATCCGCCCACGTCCTCGGGGTTGGCGGTGCCCCCTGAGAATTCGTGGAAGATCACGCGGTATGGCTTGGCCATCACGTTGGCCAGGATGTTCAGGCGGCCGCGATGGGCCATGCCATAGATGATCTCGCGCACGCCAAGCTGGCCGCCGTACTTGATGACGGCTTCCAGGGCCGGGATCATCGATTCACCGCCGTCCAGGCCGAAGCGCTTGGTGCCGACGTATTTCTTGCCCAGGAACTTCTCGTACTGTTCGCCGCGGATCACGGCAGCCAGGATCGCCTTCTTGCCGTTGGGCGTGAAGTCGATCGCCTTGTCGCCGCCCTCGATGCGGTCCTGGATGAAGCGGCGCTCCTCCACGTCGGCGATGTGCATGTACTCGAAGCCGATCTTGCCGCAGTAGTTCTGGCGCAGGATGTCGACGAGCTGGCGGAAGGTGGCCCATTCCAGCCCCAGCGCGCCGCCGAGATAGACCTTGCGGTCCAGCGCGGTGCCGCTGATGCCATGGTATTCGGGCGAAAGGTCGGCCGGCAGTTCCTGCCTGGCCAGGCCCAGCGGATCGAGATTGGCCGCCAGATGGCCTCGCACGCGGAACGTGCGGATCAATGTCATGGCGCGGATCGAATCCGATGCCGCCTGTTCCAGCGCGGCTTCGTCCAGCGCGGGCGCGCCGGGCTTCTTGGCGGCCTTTTCCACCACCAGCCGCAGCGCCATCGGGTCGAGCGCCTGGGTCAGGTCATCGCCTTGCGCGGCATCGGTGATCGGCCAGCGCTTGCTCTGCCATGAAGGGCCTTGCTGCGGGCCTTCCTGGCTGGGATCGACGTCGAATTCGTGCAGTTCTTGGCCCATGGTCTCGGTCCAGTCCTTTCCCCGGGGAGGAGGGGATCAGTCAGCCCCCGAACGGCGGGGGCATCAGGGATGCGGCGTCCCGGTTTGCGGCCGGGTGGCGACCGGTGGAATATAGGCAGTCGGCCCGTGTTCCGCGAGATCGCCGGATGAAAGATGGTCCCCATTCTTCGGGATGGGTTCGTCCGTGGTGCGGAAGGTCCGCGAAAGCGGCTTATGCCGCGATAATCCTAAACAGTCGTATCGCCGGGCGTGGCAGTTGCCCGATCGACCCCGCGCGCCGGATGGGAGCGCGGGGTCGCCAGGGAAGCGATCAGGCCAGCGAGCCGTCGATGCCCTTGCAGGCCACCAGCAGTTCCTTGACCGCGTCGACCGAGACCTGGAGGTTGGCCTTGGCCGCGTCGTCAAGGCTGATCTCGATGACCTTTTCCACGCCGCCCGCGCCGATCACCACCGGCACGCCCACGTAGAGGCCGTCAACGCCATAGGCGCCGTCGACATAGGCGGCGCAGGGCAGCACGCGCTTCTGGTCGCCCAGATAGGCTTCGGCCATGGCGATGCCCGAAGCGGCGGGGGCATAGAACGCCGAACCGGTCTTGAGCAGGCCGACGATTTCGCCGCCGCCCGAACGGGTGCGCGCCACGATCGCGTCGATCTTTTCCTGGGTGGAGGCGCCCATCTTGATGAGGTCGGTGACGGGGATGCCGGCGACGGTCGAATATTCGACCACCGGAACCATGGTGTCGCCGTGGCCGCCGAGCACGAACGAGTTCACGTCGCGCACCGAAACGCCGAATTCCCATGCCAGGAACGTGCTGAAGCGCGCCGAATCGAGCACGCCCGCCATGCCCACCACCTTGTTGTGCGGCAGGCCGGAGANNTCGCGTCGAGCGGGTTGGTGATGCAAATGACGAAGGCGTCGGGCGCGTTGTCGCGGATGCCTTCGCCCACGGCCTTCATGACCTTCAGGTTGATGCCCAGCAGGTCGTCACGGCTCATGCCCGGCTTGCGGGCGACGCCGGCGGTGACGATGATGACGTCCGCGCCCGCGATGTCCTTGTAATCGTTGGTGCCGATGATGCTGGCGTCGAAGCCCTCGACCGGGCCGCACTGCGAAAGGTCGAGCGCCTTGCCCTGCGGAACGCCCTCGACGACGTCGAACAGGACGATATCACCCAGTTCCTTCTGGGCGGCGAGGTGGGCCAGAGTGCCACCGATATTGCCTGCGCCGATGAGTGCGATCTTCTTGCGTGCCATGCTTTACGGTCCTTTCCCCGTAGACGCGGGACAAACGCTCAAGCAACCGCCTCTCAGCCCTCCCGCGTCCCGCGTGCCGGGAAGGGTGCCTGACGGGTAAAACGGCCCGTAGGCCCGCTTTTTGGCGAAAGCAACCGCGAAAAAGGTATGATCTGCAAGGTTTTTGTGATAACAGTTCGCAATAGCAAGCGAAGCATTGCGGCGCTGTTTCCGAGTCTCGCGATCAGCCTGAACGGTGGATGAATCCGGGGGCGGAAATGGCCGGGGAACGGAGGGTCCGCGTGTGTCTCCAATCCCCAAACCCGTTCGTCCCGAGCTTGTCGAAGGATGCGCCATACGGGCCGGGTGCTGGGACGGTTGGCGCGGCGGTGCCCGCGGCCACGTCAATCAAAGATATCGCCAACCTTGGTCCGCGTGCCTTCCGCCGTCGGCTGCGGTTCATCGTCGGCGCTGAAGGCGATCGCCTTCCTGACACGCCAATCCGCCAGCCATGCCAGTCCGAAACTGAGCACCAGCGCAGTTCCACCGGCCATGCTGAAAACCACCAAAAGATGGTCTATTATTTCCTGCCGGCTCTTTCCGTCCTAGAGAAGATACATGAGCGGGAAAGCCATCATTACCACAGCCGGTTTGACCACAACGTCAAATGCCGGGTCGCCATTGATCGCGCACTGGACGGCTAAACTCAGATAGATCAGAAAGAATGTCAGCGGAATGACGCTGATGATAGCGGCGATCTTCGCGTTCCTGGACATACCCAACCCGCCCCCGCGCCGCGCTCCCGGCCCTTCCTACCGTGCCCGCGCCTGCTGGCGGCGGAAGGCGCGGGCCATGCGGTGGTCCAGCGTGTCGCATACCGCGATCCACCATTCGGCGCGCTCGTGATCGCCCAGGCGTTCCGCCTCGTGGGCGGCGTCGCAGGCCCGCGCCGCCGCCGAAAGGCCGTGCGTGCCGAACAGGCGCAGCGCCGCGTCGACCAGCGAATCCGCCTGAAGGTCCTGCCCGGTGCGCGGCGCGCCGTTATCGTTCGCCGCCCGGATCGCTCCTCGTCGCGCCGGCCGCACGAGGCAGGGCGAGATGATTCCATAGCGGGGGGCAAAACGTAGCATGGGCGACCAATCTCTCCTTGATGTCGCCGTTGTGGCGACCATCCGTATCGATCCTGCGGTTCTACCCCTATGCCGCTAACGGAGCGTTGGGCGACAAGGTGTAGGGCGCGTTAAGGCTGTTGCGCGCGCCGCCTTCCCCGGCCGCCGAAACGGGGCACGGCGCAACAAAGAAACCGTATCGGATGAAATTCCGATGCCCGTGCGCCTGTCCACGCCGCTTTCGTCCTGCCTGCCTGTTGTTCCGTCTTGCGATAATCCGCTGGCCTGTCCACACCGGGCGGGCCAACTGCTTTCAGGGACATAATTTTACATGCCATCGGGCCTGGTCGCGCTGCTTGACGATGTTTCGGTGATCGCCCGCGCGGCGGCCGCCTCGCTGGACGATGTCGGCGCGGCGGCGGGCAAGGCCGGGGCCAAGGCGGCGGGCGTGGTGATCGATGACGCGGCGGTCACGCCGTCCTACGTCACCGGCTTCACACCGGATCGCGAACTGCCGGTGATCTTCCGCATCGCGCGCGGCAGCCTGCGCAACAAGCTGCTGTTCCTGCTGCCGATCGCCCTGATCCTCAGCGAATTCCTGCCGGGCGCGGTGGTGCCGCTGCTCATGCTGGGTGGGCTGTACCTGTCGTTCGAAGGCGCGGAAAAGGTGATGGAGAAGCTAGGCGGCGACAAGCACGGCGAAACGCTCGACGGTCCTGTCGGTGATGTTGCCGCGTTCGAACATCAGCGGGTGGCAGGCGCGGTGCGCACCGATTTCATCCTTTCGGCGGAGATCATGGCGATCGCGCTGGCCGAAGTCAGCGGGCAGGGCTTGATCGCGCGCGCGATCATCCTCGCGATCGTAGGCATTCTCATCACCATCGCGGTCTATGGCGCGGTGGGCGTGATCGTGAAGATGGACGATATCGGCCTTCATCTCGCCCGGCGGCCGGGCGCGGGGGCGATGACGCGACGGTTCGGACGAATGCTGGTGGCGGCGATGCCGCGCGTGATGTGGTTGCTGGCCACGGTGGGCACGGCGGCGATGCTGTGGGTCGGCGGGGGCATCCTGCTCCACGGCGCGGACGAATTGGGGTTCCACCATCCGGCGGCCCTGGCACACGGCATCCAGCACGCGGTGCAGGCGGGCGTGGGGCAAGGGGTGCCGGGCGGCGTTGCCGGCTGGCTGGCCTATGCCGGGGTCTCGGCGGTGGTTGGGCTGGTCGTGGGCACGGTGCTCGCGATGGTCGTCCATCTCTTCGGCGCCATGCGCAGCGGCGCGGGGGATTGATCGGCCCGCGCGGAACGCCTCAGCAATAGGCGGGCCGCAGCGTGCGCAGCGCTTCCAGGCCGCTGGCGATGTAGGGGCGGGCCTGTCCCAGCGCGTAGCCGGCAACCAGTTCGGCGAAAGCATGCTCGCCCAGTGGCGACGCGAATTCGAGTCCGGACGACATCGGTTCGGACCAGACGACGAAAGCCGTGGTCGCGGGCTGATCGGGCAGGAACAGCGTCAGCCCTTCGCCGATGTGCAGTTCGGCGATGCCCGCGATACGGGCGCCATGGGTTGTCAGGTCCTTAAGCATGGCCGTTGACCGAACCAGCCCGTGCTTCACCCGGACGGGCAGCTCGAAACCGATGCGCCGCGCGCGGCGCTTGTGCAGATGCGCAATGTCTTCCCGGTCGATCCACATTTTCGCCTCCGCGCCGTTAACCACAATCGCAGGACGGCGGACGCGGCGCGGATTTCAGGAGCGGGACGAAATATTTCCGGCCACCTGCCGGTCGACCAGCGCGATCGCGGCGGCAATCGCCGCTTCGGGCGGCATCGCGGAGGTATCGAGCAGCGCCGCGCCCTCGGCCTGGCGCAGCGGGGCTTCGGCACGGGTGCTGTCGCGCTCGTCGCGCCGGGCGAGGTCCGCCTCGATCGCCTCGCGGCTCACGTCCTGCCCGCGTTCGCGCATTTCCTTCCACCGCCGCAGCGCCCGCGCCGGCACGCTGGCCGTCACGAACAGCTTGGCGTCGGCCCCGGGCACGATCACAGTGGCGATGTCGCGCCCGTCCAGCACCGCGCCGCCCGGCTGGTGGGCGAACGCGCGCTGCCGCTCCAGCAGCGCGGCGCGCACGGCGGGGTGGACCGACACGCGGCTGGCAAGGCTGCCGGTCGCTTCGCTGCGAAGCTCCGGCTCGTCGAGCAGCGCCTCGGGAAACGCCGTGGCCGCCAGCGCGTCGTCGGCCTTGTCCGGATCGCCGCCGGTGTGCGCCACCTGCCAGCCCACCGCGCGATAGAGCAGCCCGGTGTCAAGATGCGGCAGGCCATAGTGCCGGGCCAGCGCCTTGGCGATGGTGCCCTTGCCCGATGCGGTGGGGCCGTCCACGGCGATGATCACGGTTGCGCTCTCCGGTTGCGGTAGGCCTTGACCAGCCCCCAGATGGCGATCGCGGCCCAGAAGAATTCGAGGACGAACGATGCCGGGTTCATGTGCACCAGCAGCGACAGCGTCAGCAATCCCGCGCCGGCCAGGTTCACGCCGTGCTGGACGAACGGGTTCGGCGTCTGTTGCCGGGTGGTATAGGCATAGGCGAAGATGATGCAGGCCATTCCCGCGAAGCCCGCGATGTTCGCGCCGGTGTCCGTCATGCGCAGGTATCCGCCATCACGCCGCCTGCATCGCCCCCGCCAGCAGCGCCTCGAACGCGGGGAAGCTGGTGGCGATGGGACGGGTGTCATCCACTTCGACCCCGGCTTTGCTGGCCAGGCCCGCCACGGCCATGGCCATGGCGATGCGGTGGTCGAGGTGCGTGACGACCGGATGATTGCCGCTGCCGCGCAGCGGATCGCCGCCGGTGCCGTCGATGATCAACCCGTCCTCGGTCTCGCGCACGGTTGCGCCGGCCAGCTCCAGCGCCGCGCGCATGGCGGCAATGCGGTCCGATTCCTTGACGCGCAGTTCCTCCAGCCCCGTTGTCACCGTGCGCCCCATGGCCAGCGCGGCGGCCACGAACAGCACGGGGAACTCGTCCACCATGCTGGGCACCACTGCCGGATCGACCGCGATGCCGGTCAGCGGCGAATGGCGAACGCGCAGGTCGGCCACCGGTTCGCCGCCCACGTCGCGCGCATCCAGTTCCTCGATGCTGCCGCCCATCTGGCGCAGCACGTCGAACAGCGCCGCGCGCGTGGGATTGAGCCCGACGTTCTCGATCACCAGATCGGACCCCGGCACCAGCAGCGCCGCCACCGCGAAGAACGCGGCGGACGAAGGATCGCCGGGCACGTCGATCACCTGCGGCTTCAGGTCCGCTTCGCCGCGCAGGCGGATCACGCGGGCGCCGTCGCTGTCGACCTCGACGGTCAGCTCCGCGCCGAAGCCGCGCAGCATGCGTTCGGAATGGTCACGCGTCGGCACCGGCTCGATCACCGTCGTCGTGCCCGGCGTGTTGAGGCCGGCGAGCAACACCGCGCTTTTCACTTGCGCCGAGGCGACGGGCAGGCGGTAGGCGATCGGCACCGCCGGCGCCGCGCCCTGCACCATCAGCGGCAGGCGGCCGCCGGGATAGGCGGTGAACGTCGCACCCATCTCGGACAGCGGCGTGATTACCCGGCCCATCGGGCGCTTGGACAGGCTGGCATCGCCGGTGAAGCATGCCGTGATCGGATGGCTGGCGACGAGACCCATCAGCAGCCGCGTGGATGTGCCCGAATTGCCCATGTCGAGCGCCTGCGCCGGTTGCAACAGCGCCCCAACGCCCACGCCGTTTATCCGCCATTCACCGGGGCCTGTGCGTTCGATGTCCGCGCCCATCGCGCGCATCGCGGCGGCGGTGGACAGCACGTCCTCCCCTTCCAGCAGGCCCGTCACGCGGCTTTCGCCCACCGCCAGCGAGGACAGCATCAGCGACCGGTGGCTGATCGACTTGTCGCCCGGCACGCGGATGCGGCCACGCAGCGGGCCGGTGGCGGTGAAGCGGCGGGGGCGCATCTGCGCAGGATCGGCAGCGGTCACGTCGGGGTCTTCCTGGCGGGTCTTGGTATCGGGCGGATCGGGCGGGGCCGGGGCCTTTGCGAACGCGGGCTTTTGACAGCGCCATCGCGCTATGGCAAGGCGCGCGACCGATTGGTGCCCGGTGGCTTGATTTTGGCGGCGCGGGTAACCATCAAGCACAAGTTTCCGGCCTGCGGCTTTCCGCCGCCGGCAAGATCGAGGACATTTCATGGTCAAGCCTGAATGGGGCGCCAAGCACACCTGCCCGAAGTGCGGCACCCGCTTCTACGACCTGGGCAACGCGGACCCGGTCACCTGCGTCGAATGCAAGTACGCTTGGCAGCCCGAGCCGGTGCTGAAGTCCAAGCAGCCGATTCCCTATGAGGAAATCCAGAAGGAGAAGGTCGAGGCCGACGCCGACGTCGATCTGGCCGACGAGGATCTGGATATCGACGAGGACGGCGATTCGCCCGACAACGACGTCGATCTGGGCGGCGACGATGACCTGGGCGTGCCCGGTCACGACGACGAAGCCGACGAAAACTGAGTTCCGGCTGGCGCTTCCGGCCCGGCACTTTGCGGGTCCGGAAGCTCCGGTCACAAAATTGCGGCGGTGGCGAAAATTGCTCTTGCCAGCCGCGCGGGCCTCACTTAAAGGCCCGGCTCCCGGCAGGGCAACTGCCGGACGGAGCGCCTCCCAGGGCGTTTCCGCTGGATACCGTGGGGCCGTAGCTCAGCTGGGAGAGCGCTACAATGGCATTGTAGAGGTCAGGGGTTCGATCCCCCTCGGCTCCACCATCCCCCCGTTTCGATGACGGGAATGGACGCATAGCTCAGTTGGTAGAGCAGCTGACTCTTAATCAGCGGGTCCTAGGTTCGAGCCCTAGTGCGTCCACCACATTCTCCAGTAAATATAATGAAATAGCCAGGACAGTCGTTGCGCGACCGGCCTCCACCTTTGCGTGCTAGCGCCGTAGCAGATCGCTACCGGCACGTTCCTGTGATGCAATTTGGTGTGGGCGAGGCTAGCGTGGTCATGTGGTACTGAGACTCGTCGCCCTGAGCACCGCTGGCTTCTCCGAAGTGTACGTCGATGACCGCGGCGCCATAAAGTTCGCTGGCCCTGACCCGGTGGAGGCGATATTCTTCGAAGGCATATCGTGGCCGACCCGGCCGGTGGACCTGCCCCACCTCGACCGCCCAGACTGCTTCTTCTTCATCCCCTCCGGTCACTACAAAGGCACGAAGTGCGGCCCCGGCCTGCTCCACCACTACACGACGCCGGAGAACGTGGTGAAGATACTGGAGAGCGGGTCGCTCCTGCTGTAGCCCTACACCAGGGCGAACGACGACTACGAACGGGCTACGAGGTGGTTCGACATCTATTGTCCCGACGAAAGCGGGCAGCCGGGCTTGGCCATGGAACTCAGCAAGGACTTGGACCGGATGATGCGGTCGCACTGGGCCTTCGCCAGCTTCTCCAACGACAAGGGCGGCTGGGGCACGCAGGCGGCCCTCGACATAAACGACAGCGACGGATGGCAGCACCCGGGCATGTGGGCGCACTACGGCGGCCGCCACCGGAAGGCCGGCGAAGGTACGAGCGGGTGGCGCTGGTCGAGGCCGCCATGGCCGCCCACCAGGGCAAGGCTCTCATCTTCGGCAACATCCGATACGCCCCGAAGGACGATTCGACCGTGAAGGCGGCGATGCACGTGTCGTACGAGAAGTATCAGGAGTTGGGGCTGGCCGAGTACGGCACCGCGCACGTCATGCAGTTCTGGCGCGAGTACCACCTGACCAAGTTCGAGGGCTGGGCCTACGAGAACGAGGCCCGCCTGGCCATCAACGCGCCACCCGACGAACAGTGCTTCGTCCCGTTCGGGCAGGCCCTGCGACACGTCCTCATCGGAGAGGGTGCGGCGGCCGAAGAGATTGCGGAGATCGAGCGCCTGGCGGCGGCCCACGGTGTGCAGGTCAGCGGCGTACGCTGGCGGAACGGTATGCCGGTCCGGGTGCCGACCAAACTCTTGCCCCGTTGAGGCACCGATCGGCATTGGTGATGTTATCCAAGTTGCCATGCTCGCCTGAAATTGCGATTGAGATGAGCGTTTAATTTTTTGGGGGTCTCGATCCTAATGCCGCTGCTTTCGAAAAAATTCCACGAGGAAACCTTGGCCGACCGACGGTTGCTGCATGAGCACGTAAGAATCGAGAATGCGGCCAGGGAGAAGGTCGAGCGCGACCTCGCTAACATTTCTGCGCTCCAGTATGATCAGGTCAAAGGCAGCGTCGATGCTGTCGATGCCCTTCATGCAATCCAAAAGAGCATGTCGATCCTAAACCAGCGCGTTTCCGAACTCGCTTCAAAGGCCACTTGGCAGGTCGCGGAGCGTAACGGCATTACTTTTTTCTTAGACAGTAGATCTCTGGTCGATAAATGTATCTTGGAAAATGGGTTCTGGGAGGAAGAGCAAGTTGAATACTTTACCTCTGCCGCCAGAAAATGTGCTGGAGGAGCGCCGTTCTATTTCTTTGATATTGGGTCTTATTTTGGATATTACTCGCTAATTTTCAATAAGCATTTTCCAGATAGCCGGATATTTACGTTCGAAGCTAATCCAATGACGTATATACAACTCAAGGCGAACCTTCTCTGCAATAATCTGCATGAAAAAATTACGGCCTTGAATGCTGTCGTTTCGGCAAAATCCGGTAAAACGAGCGTATCCAATCACGACGACTTGCTGGAAAATCGCGGCGGCTGGTCTGTTGACGGGGGTAGCGGTACATCGTCTACTATGGTTGACAACATTGTAATAGATGAATATTTTTCCGATCTTGAGGGCGAATTTATCGCGCTTAAGATCGATGTCGAAGGATACGAATCGGAGGTTATTCCCGGGCTTTCGAATTTGATCAAGCGTAATAGAGTTTTAATACAAGTTGAGTGCTTTGATTTTGACGAAACGCTTTGGGCTAAATTTAACAAAGTTATATCTGGCTTAGGGCTCACTAAAATTAATCAGATCCAGTATGATCACTACTTTACCAACATTTCCGATCCATCACTTATTGAAGGTCTCAAAGACGCGCATGTTCCAGCCAGGATGTTTTTCACCGGCTTGAACACCCGCAACGCCTTTGGCCACATTGATTTCGATGAAAATGTAAAAGGCCACATCGTGTACGGACCTTGCATGTGGGTGCGGCAGGGCTCCCAGAAAATCGTGTTTCGGTTCGCGAAAGGAACCGTGCTGGAAAATTGCTCAATGGATATTTTCAGCAATTACGCGCATTCACGCGGAGAAGTGGGCGTTTTGCATTCTGAAGATATTACCGGAAATAACTATGACGCCGCGACCGGCGAATTGATTATCAGATACGATCATCCGCCATCGTATTGCGACATCGAATTTCGGCTAGTTACTCACGGGCAGGCAAAGGGCACATTCATATCGGCCGACATATGTCCGCAGGAGAGCCAGCCCTAGTCGTCGGCAGAGCGAGCGGCTGTCTGATCCCCCCGAGTAGCTCTGGAACGGCATAAGCCCCTTCACCGACGCTGCCCGATCGCTGGATACGTCGGAGACGGGGTCAGCGGTCGGGCCTAGCGACTGCCCGACCGTATCGATGCCTGGTGCGACGCCACCTGGAGGGTTCGAAAAACTCTGGCG
>NZ_DDFB01000033.1:0-10435 GCF_002336885.1 Novosphingobium sp. UBA1939
CTGTTCGACGAGGGCACCGACCTGTGGGCGCGCGTGACCGCCGCCCACGCGGTGCAGCCGCTGTCGTGCGTGCTGATCGACGAAGCGCAGTTCCTTTCCGGGCCGCAAGTGTGGCAGCTGGCGCGCGTGGCGGACGAGGCCGGTATCCCCGTTCTCTGCTATGGACTGCGCACCGATTTCCGGGGCGAGCTGTTCCCCGGTTCGGCCGCGCTGCTGGGCATTGCCGATGCGCTGGTCGAACTGAAGGCCGTCTGCCATTGCGGTCGCAAGGCCACGATGAACCTGCGCGTCGACAGCGACGGCGCGGCGGTCAGGGCCGGCGCGCAAACCGAGATCGGCGGGAACGACCGCTATGTCGCGCTCTGCCGGCGCCATTTCAGCGAGGCTTTGCATCCATGAGCGATACGATGTGGCAAGCGGCGACACTGATCGTGCCGCTGGTGCTGGCGATCGTGTTTCACGAAGTGGCGCACGGCTGGGTCGCCGGTCTGCTGGGCGACCCGACCGCGCGCGAACAGCGCCGGCTGAGCCTCAATCCCCTGCGCCATGTCGATCCCATGGGCACGGTGATCCTTCCGGGCTTTCTGGCGCTGATCAAGGCGCCGGTGTTCGGCTGGGCCAAGCCGGTGCCGGTCGACGCCCGGCGCCTTCGCGACCCGCGCCGCGACATGATGATCGTGGCGGCGGCAGGCCCCGGCACCAATCTCGTGCTCGCCTTGCTGGGAGCGATCGGCCTTGGCCTGCTCGCCCGTTTCACCACGGATGCGGCGCAACCTGGAACGGCCTTGCTGTTCCTCGCCGCCAATCTCCAGAACTTCATCGCGCTGAACATCTTCCTGGCGGTGTTCAACCTGCTGCCGGTGCCGCCCTTCGATGGCTCCCATATCGTCGAGGGGCTGCTGCCCGATCGCGCGGCCATGGCCTATGCGCGGATGCGGCCTTACGGATTGCCCATCATGATCCTGCTGCTGTTCGTGCTGCCGCAGATCGCGCCGAACCTGCACATTGTCGATCGCCTGATCCTGCCCCCGGTGCAATGGCTCGGAAACGGGTATCAGGCCATCGCGCAGGCCGTGGCCGGGCCGGAAATGAACTAGCGACAGGCAGCCACCCCGCCGTCAGCGATAGAGCGGTGCCATCCCCACGCCTGGTGAATCGTCGCCAGGCGCTCTCGCCGATCACCAGGGCGTTGGCTGGGGCGTCAATTGGGGGAAGTGCCGCTGGTGCCAGTAAGGATAGATCGGCTCACGGTGGCTGACGGCATCCAGCCTGCCGATCTGCTCGTCGGATAGCCGCCAGCCGGTCGCTCCCAGATTCTCGCGCAGTTGTTGCTCGGTCCGGGCGCCGACCACGACGTTGGCTACCGTGGGACGGCAGAGCAGCCAGTTCAGTGCCACCTGGGAGACGCTTTTCCCCGTTTCTTCCGCGATCCGGTCCAACTCGTCGACCACGTCGTAGACGTGCTCGTCGTCGATCGGCGGCCCATAGGCGCCCCGCCCTTCCGCGATCCTGCCGGACGTTGCCTGTTCGCCGCGCCGGATGCGGCCGGTAAGCCGCCCCCAGCCAAGCGGGCTCCAGGCCATCAGGCCGATGCCCTGATCTACCGCCAGGGGCATCAGGTCCCACTCATATTCGCGCCCGATCAGCGAATAATACCCCTGATAGGCGACATAGCGGCCGAGCTGTTCGCGGTCGGCGGCGGCAAGCGCCTTCATCACCTGCCACCCGGAAAAATTGGAAACGCCGGCATGGCCGATCTTGCCGCTGGTGACGAGGTCCTCGATCCCCCGCAGCGTCTCTTCAACCGGCGTCATGGCATCGAAGCTGTGCATGAAATAAAGGTCGATATGATCGGTGCCGAGCCGCTTCAGGCTGGCCTCGCAGCTTTCGACAACGCGCTTTCGCGAGGTGCCGAAATCGTCAGGCCCGTCCCCCATCGGCAACGCCATCTTGGACGAGATGATCGCCGCGTTCCGCCGCCCTGCCAGCGCCTGCCCCAATATCTCCTCGGACAGGCCCTGGGAATAGCTGTCGGCGGTATCAAAGAAATTGGCGCCTGCCTCGATGCAGATGTCGATCAGCCGACGCGCCTGCGCGACGTCGGTGGCGCCCCATTGCCGATAGAAATCGCCGAGCCCGCCGAAGGTCGCCGTGCCGAAGCTCAGCACGGGCACCTGCGGCCCCGCTCGTCCCAGTTGCCGATGTTCCACGATAGATACTCCTGTTGAAATCGTCCCGATGCACGCTGCTCACCAATGCCGGAAGCTGACCGCGGCGCAGCAGGCTCGAGTGAACGAAAGCTGTTGTCGCGCGAGGAGGAGACACACTTCGCCTCCCGGGCCGGCCCATGCTTCCGGCCTACGATCCTCGCGGTTCCCGACGCAGCATCCGCTGCGCCGGCTGCGGGTACCAACGCCGCCTATTTCGGCTGGTTCGCGATGTCCGCCTTCACCTTCTCCAGTTTGGCGAACTGGGCATCCATGGCCTTGCGCTGGTCAGCCACGAACTGTGCATGCTGGCTGACAATGCGGTCGTGCGAAATGTCGCGCCCCTTGTTCATGCCCTTGATCTCGGGCATCGCATAGCGCGCGAAAAGATCATAGGACTTGAGCTTGGCATCGAACGGAGCCCAGTTGGTGTCGGCGATCAAGTAGCAGCCGAAACCGCCCGAGGCCTCCCAGATGCGCTCGATCTGCTTCACCGCCTCGTCCGGTGTGCCGATCACGGCAAGGCCGTTCTCGATCATGTAGCCGATCGGATCGTCCTTCCCCTCCTCGGGCACCATCGGCAAGGTGCCGATCGTGCTGAAATAGTTGATCCAGTCCATCATGCCATATTCAATGTCCTTCATCGCCTGATCCTTGGTCTCGGCGATGTGGCACAGGCCAACCATGCGCCAGCCGCGCCGGTCCATCACATGGCCATTGGCCTCGGCGATATCGCAGGCGACCTGCCAGTTGGCCGAGGCGGCCTTGAGCGCGGCCGGTGCGGTGGCGCTCAGCGTCATCATCGCCGTGCCGTTGCGCCCCGCCGCCATCGGCCCGGAGGGTGAAACGACACAGGCGGTCGTCATTTCGACCGGGATGTTATGATAGGGACGAAGCTGCAGGCTCGCCTCGACCAGTTCGAACCATTCGCACTTGTAGCTGACGGTTTCGCCGCGCATCAGCTTCGCGACGCAGGCCAGCGCCTCTTCCATCCGATCGCGCTGCTTGGCCACGGGAATGCCCATCGCTTTGGCGTCGGACGGCAGCGACCCTGGCCCTGAGCCGAACATGGCGCGGCCGCGAGTCATATGGTGAAGCTGCATCCAGCGGTCGGCGAGAATCAGCGGGTGGTGATAAGGCAGCGAATTGACGCCGGTGCCCAGCTTGATCGACTTCGTTCGCTCGGCCATCACCGCAATGATCAGTTCGGGCGACGAGATCAGTTCACCACCGCCCGAATGGTGCTCGCCGATCCACGATTCATCGTAGCCGAGAGTGTCGAGATGCTGGATGACCTGCATGTCGCGGTCGAGCAACAGCGTGGGATTTTCGGGGCGGACGTGAATGGGGGGAATGAAATTCCCGAACCGCATATCCGCCATGGAGATCGGATTGGTCATGGTGCTGTCCTTCTAACGATGTGACGTATTCAGAGATTCGATGGCGCGCTTCATCTCCCGGGCGAGTTCTCGCTCGTTGGCGACGATGCGGCTGGTTGGCCCGGAAATGGCAACGGCCAGCGCCCGCGCGCCTTCCGGCACAGGCAAGGGCGCGGCGATTGTGGCCGCGTCGGATGCGACGCTGCCGATATACAGCGTATAACCGTCTGCTCGCGTCTTGCGCACCGCGTCCATGATCGTCGCCAGCGCGGCGGGTGACGGCGCGGCCGTATCGCCAGGAGCAGAACGCCGGTGCATCTCGGCGATCGTCTTGTCGCTCTCCATCGACAGGCAGGCGTAGCCGACAGCCGATGCCCAGAGCGGCACGACCTGGCCGACGGTTGCGATGTAGGAAACCGGATGAAGGCCGAGTTCGACATCGATTACCTCCAGCGCCTGATTGAGCGGCGTGGCCAGCGTCACCGTTTCAAGCGTCGCCTGCTGCAATTGCTTGGCGAGCGCCAATACCTGGGGATCGACGCTGAACAGCTGGTCGATCCAGCCCGCCAGCCGGCCAAGCCGGGCGGTCGGGAAATAGGTCTGGGTGCGCCGATCGAGCAGCAGGATGTCGAGTTCGGTCAATCCCTGCAGCAGGGCAGCGACGCTCGAACGCGGCATGTCGAGCGCATCGGCGATGAAGAGACGGGGGAGCGGACGACGCTCGGCCTCGAACAGGGCGAGGATCTGCACCGTACGCTCTACCGACTGACTGACCGACGCTCGAACCATGAATGCCCTTCCGGCAGCACCAAACGCCGCAGGCGCGGCGACTGGCACACGCAATCCTTACAACGTCTATCTATAAATATAGACGAACAAGACATGATTGTAGATGCGCTTGACAAGGTTGTACAGCCATGAAATAGTTAATAGAACAAATAAGTAACTACAGAGCGATAGAACGCAAATTGATGTCGTTTTGGTGCTGTGTATTTTATCATCCAAGAAATCTCGGCTTGTATTTATGAATATACGCCGATGCGTTCTGGATAATCGATGTAGCAATCTAGGAAATCCGATGACGAATCACCCAGCGCGTGCAGAATTGACGCTCGGCCGTGGCATCAGGAACGCGAATGCACGGTCAACGAACAAGACGGCCCTGATCTTCGAAAACCGTTCGCTCACGTATTCGCAGCTGGTTTCACGGATCAACAAGACCGCCAACATCGCTGCCGGCCTGGGCCTTGGCTTCGGCGATACGGTGGCGGTGCTCTCGCCGAACTGCCTCGAATACGTGGAACTCGTTGCGGGCCTCTCCGATCTCGGCATCATCGTCGCGACCTTGAATCCCCGCCTCACCCGCCCGGAACTGGAGCGTATCCTCGATGACTGCCGGCCCAAGGCAATCGTCTGCCATCCGTCCACGCGCCACCTGGTGTCCGACGAACGGGCGCGCGACCTCAAGCTGTTCGAACTCGGCACGCAATGGGATGACCTGCTGGCGCAGGCGAGCGACAGCTTTGTTCCCGGTTACGTTCCCGAAGATCACACCTTCTCGATTTCCTACACCTCCGGCACCACCGGCATGCCGAAAGGCGTTATGCTGTCGCATCGGGGGCGTGGCCTCGCCTTCCTGATCATGCAGGCCGAATACAACTGCTTCGGTTACCGCGACCATTTCCTGGCGCTGTCGCCTCAATACCACGGGGCGGGCTTCGCGTTCTGCTACGCGCCGCTGGTGTTCGGCGGCACGACCACCCTGCTCGGCCATTATGATCCCGAGTTCATGATTTCGCGTATAGGCCAGGGCGACATCGACGGCGTGTTCATGGTGCCCACCCATTTCCACCGCATATTCGACCTGCCGCAGGCAACGCTGGACAAATGGAAGGGCACTCATCGGCTCCGGACGATCATCTCCAACGCCGCCGCTCTTCCGCAGACGACCAAGGAGCAGATCATCGATTATTTCGGTGAGGACCTGCTCAACGAGAGCTACGGATCGACCGAAGTGGGCTTCGTCTGCAACATCCGGCCCGAAGATCACCTGCGCAAGCCGCACAGCGTCGGCGTGCCGTTCTACGGCATAGAGGTGGAACTGCGCGACGAGAACGGCGAACCGGTGCCCAATGGCACGCCGGGCGAACTTTTCGCGCGCGGCCCCACAACCTTCAACGGCTATCTCAACCGGCCGGAGGAAACGGCCGAGGCGGTAAAGGAAGGCGGATGGGTCACCGTTGGCGACATGGCGATCCGCGATGACGACGGCTTCCACTACATCGTCGACCGCAAGAAGGACATGGTCGTCTCCGGCGGGTTCAACGTGTTCACCGCCGAGGTCGAGGCCGCGGTTACCGAACTGGCGCAAGTGCGCGAGGCCTGCGTGTTCGGCATCCCGCACGAGAAGTGGGGCGAACAGGTCCACGCCGTGGTGGTGGCCGAGGGCATCACCGGCGCGGAGATCATCGCCTATGCCAAGGATCGCCTGGGCGGGGTGAAGGCGCCCAAGTCGGTCGAGTTCGTGGACGCCATTCCCCGCACCGCCGCCGGCAAGATGGACAAGAAGGCGCTGCGCGTGAAGTATTGGGGTGACGCCCAGCGGATGGTTAACTAGGTCGTAAACTCATAATCAGCAGGCTCGAGGTTTGAAGCAAAATGGCACGGCGCAAGGAGGAGGGGTGCAGGAATATGTCGATATTTCAAGCCGCTCCGACGCCGCGCTGGGCCATTTTGGTCAAATCCCTGCGGGACGTTCAAATGGCTTCCATCTCGAACCGAAAGGCGCTGGCAAAGGCAACCAGCCTTCGCGGCGCGCCTTTCGGCCCGATATGTTCGCCATTTGGACGCCTCGAGCCTGCTGATTATGAGTTTACGACCTAACCCCTTGAACGGGGCGCGAATCCGAGCCGGAAGCCGGCCGACGGGAGAGGATGCGAGATGCGAATGATGCGTGGAATCCGGTGGGCGCTGGCATCGGGCGCGGTGCTGCTGGCAACGCTGACCGCCAGCGACATGGTGACGGCGGCAAACGGTGGCGCCCGCAGCGTGGTGGACGCCGCGCGCATCCAGGCCGCCAGCGCGGTGGACTGGCTCTCCTATGGCCGCACCTATGACGAGCAGCGCTTCAGCCCGCTCGACCGCATCAACCAGGGCAACATCGGCTCGCTGGGGCTGGCCTGGTCCGCCGACATGGATACCGCGCGCGGGCAGGAAGCCACGCCGCTGGTGATCGACGGCAAGATCTACATCACCACGGCGTGGTCAAAGGCCAAGGCCTATGACGCGGTATCGGGCAAGCTGCTGTGGGAGTTCGATCCCAAGGTGCCCGGCGAAACCGCGGTGAAGGCGTGCTGCGACGTGGTCAACCGCGGCCTGGCGGCATGGGGCGACAAGCTCTATCTCGGCACGCTGGACGGCCGGCTGATCGCGCTGGACCGCGCCACGGGCCGGCAGGTGTGGTCCACGGTGACGGTCGACCAGACCAAGGCCTATACCATCACCGGCGCGCCGCGCGTGATCAACGGGCTGGTGCTGATCGGCAACGGCGGCGCCGAAATGGGCGTGCGCGGCTATATCACCGCCTATGACGCGCAGACCGGCAAGCAGGTCTGGCGGTTCTATACCGTGCCCGATCAGCCGGGGAAGAACACCGAGGAATACCTCAAGAAGGCCGAATCCACCTGGCACGGCGAATGGTGGAAGCTGGGCGGGGGCGGCACCGTCTGGGATTCGATGGCCTATGACCCGGCCACCGATCTGCTCTACATCGGCGTGGGCAACGGCAGCCCGTGGAACCAGTCGTACCGTTCGCCGGGCGGCGGGGACAACCTCTACCTGTCCTCGGTCGTCGCGATCCGCGCGAAGACGGGCCAGTACGTCTGGCACTTCCAGGAAACGCCGGGCGAAACCTGGGACTTCACCGCTTCGCAGCACATCATGCTGGCCGACCTCGAAATCGGCGGGAAAGTGCGCAAGGTGCTGATGCACGCGCCGAAGAACGGCTTCTTCTATGTGATCGACCGCGTGACAGGCCAGTTCATCTCGGGCAACAACTATGCGCCGGTGAACTGGGCGACCGGGCTGGACCCGGTGAGCGGCCGGCCGATCGAAAACCCGGATTCGCGCTACGACAAGACGGGCAAGCCCTTCATCAGCACGCCGGGCGCGGCGGGCGCGCATTCGTGGCACCCGATGGCCTACGATCCCGCGCAGAAGCTGGTGTTCATCCCCGCGCAGTTTGCCGCGTTCCCCTATTTTCCGGACAAGAACTGGAAGCCTTCGCCCGTCGGCTTCAACGTGGGCATCGATCAGGCGGCGAGCGCGATGCCGGCCGACGCCAAGGTCCGCGCCGAGGCGCGCGCCGCCACCACCGGGGCGATCATCGCCTGGGACCCGGTGGCGCAGAAGGAACGCTGGCGCGTCAGCTTCCCCGGCCCGTGGAACGGGGGCCTGCTGGCCACCGGCGGCGGCCTGCTGTTCCAGGGCAACGCCAAGGGCACGTTCGCGGCCTATTCGATCAAGGACGGCAAGGAGCTGTGGTCGTTCCCCGCGCAGACCGGCGTGGTCGCGGCGCCGGTCACGTTCATGGCGGGCGGCGAGCAATACGTCGCGGTGCTGGCCGGCTGGGGCGGCGTGTGGCCGCTGGCGACCGGCATCCTCGCCGAGAAATCCGGCCCGGTGCGCAACGTCAGCCGCCTGCTGGTGTTCAAGATCGGCGGCAAGGCCAGCCTGCCGCCGGCTCCGGCGCTGAACGAACTGCCGCTCGATCCGCCCGCGCTGGCCGGCACGCCCGCGCAAGTGGCGGAAGGCGCGCAGCACTTCGGCCGCTATTGCAACGTCTGCCACGGCGATGCCGCGATCGGCGGGGGCGTGGTGCCCGATCTGCGCCGCAGCGGCTTCCTGGCCGATCCCAAATCGTGGCAGATGATCGTGCACGACGGCGCGCTGAAGGACAACGGCATGATCGCCTGGTCGCCGGTGCTGACGCCGGCGCAGATCGAGACGATCCGGCTCTACGTGATCAAGCGCGCCAACGAGGACAAGGCGCTGGCCGCGCAAGGCGGCTGACAAGACGGCGAACGGGAGCGGTCCGGCGTCGTCCCCGTACCGCGTCGGTTTGCGCTGGAAAAAGGGATAGGTCTCGCTTACCACGCGTTTTTCACGGACTTGAATATTTCATGGAGCGGAAGCGTGATGGACGACCGGGCCACCAGGGCATCAAGGTCCTATCCCAAGACGAAGACGGTGATTATCCCGTCGTGACGAACGGGGCGCAATGCCCACCCCCAACCCCTCCCGCTTGCGGGAGGGGTTGGGGGTGGGCCGTCCAGATCCACATTTTTCAGGAGTAGCTCCATGCCCATCGACCTAACCAAGATCAAGGCGATCGACGTCCACGTCCATGCCGAGGTTTCGTGCCACGATCCCGAAGACCCGATCATGGGCAAGTTCTTCGATGCGGCCTCGGCCTATTTCAAGGCGCCGCGCGAACGGCCCAAGATGCCCGAGATCGTCGAGATCTACCGCGAACAGCAGATCGCCTTCTGCCTGTTCACGGTCGATTGCGAGAGCGGCATCGGCGCGAAGCGCCTGTCGAACTACGAGATCGCCGAATTCGCCGCGAAGCATGACGATATCTGCATCCCCTTCGCCTCGATCGATCCGCACAAGGGCAAGCTGGGCGCGCGCGAGGCGCGGGATCTGATCGAGAACCACGGCGTGCGGGGCTTCAAGTTCCACCACATCATGCAGAACATCCACCCGGCCGAGCAGGTCGGCTACGCGATCTACGAGGTCATCAACGAATACAAGCTGCCCGCGATCTTCCACACCGGCCATTCGGGCATGGGCACGGGGATGCGCGGCGGTGGCGGGGTGCGGCTGAAGTACGGCCAGCCCATGCTGGTCGACGACGTGGCGGTCGATTTTCCCAACATGAAGATCATCCTCGCCCATCCCAGCTGGCCGTGGGTGGACGAAAGCCTGTCGATGGCGCTGCACAAGGACAACGTGTTCATCGACCTTTCGGGCTGGTCGCCCAAATATTTCGCGCCGCAGATCATCCAGTACGCGAACACGCAGCTGCGCAAGAAGATGCTGTTCGGCAGCGATTTTCCGCTGATCCATCCACAGAAGTGGATCGAGGCGGCCCTGAAGGTCGGCTTCAAGGAGGAGGTCCTGCCCGGCATCATGAAGGACAACGCCACCCGCGTGCTCGGGCTGGCCTGACGGAGGGGGCCATGGCTGGCGATCCCGAAGACATCCGCGCCTGGCAGCGGCTCGACGCGGAGATCACCACCTCCGGCCGGATCGAGGACAAGGACGTGGCGCGGCTGGCGGCGTTGGGCGTGCGCCACGTCGTCAACCTCGCGCTGGAAACCCATCCCGAGGCGCTGGCGGACGAAGGCGCCAAGCTGACCGGGCAGGGGATCGCCTATACCCACATCCCGGTGCCGTTCGACGCGCCGGGCGAGGATCACTTCGCCGCCTTTCGCAAGGCGGTGGAGGAAGGCCCGCGCCCGGTCCACGTCCACTGCATCATGAACTGGCGCGTTTCCGCGTTCCTCTACCGGCTGAATCGCGACCATCGCGGTATGGCCGAACCGGAAGCGCGCGCGATCATGGAGCGCCAGTGGTCGCCCGACGGCAGCGACCGGCCCGAGGCGAAAGTCTGGGCCGCCTTCATCGCCGGGACCGCGCGATGACCGACCTTGCGGGCAAGCATGTCGTCATCACCGGGGCATCGACCGGGATCGGCCGCGCCAGCGCCACGAGCTGCGCGCAGGCCGGCGCGGCGGTGACGCTGATCGCGCGCCGCGCAGACCTGCTGGAACAGGCGGCGGCCGC
>NZ_DDFB01000079.1:0-3409 GCF_002336885.1 Novosphingobium sp. UBA1939
GGCGCGCGCTGAAGGACGCGGAGACCTTCGCGGCGACGATCGTGCCGCTGGCGGACAAGCTGGGCGCGGGCGTGGGGGCGAGCCGCGCGGCGGTGGACGCGGGCTATGTGCCCAACGACTACCAGGTGGGCCAGACCGGCAAGATCGTCGCCCCCGAAGTCTACATCGCCGTCGGCATCTCCGGCGCCATCCAGCACCTGGCCGGCATGAAGGATTCCAAGACCATCATCGCCATCAACAAGGACGAGGACGCCCCCATCTTCCAGGTCGCCGATATCGGCCTCGTGGGCGACCTCTTTTCCATCGTCCCGGAGTTGACGAGCAAGCTCTAAGGCCCGAGAGGGCTTCCGATTCGCAGTTTCCATTCCACCCCAGGAGGGATCATGAACGTCCACGAATACCAGGCCAAGGAGCTGTTGGCGAAGTTCGGAGTCGGCATTCCCGCCGGCATCGCCGCGCTCACGGTCGAAGAGGCCGTCGCTGCCGCCAAGCAGCTTCCCGGACCGCTGTATGTGGTCAAGGCGCAGATCCACGCCGGCGGTCGCGGCAAGGGCAAGTTCAAGGAACTGCCGGCCGACGCCAAGGGCGGCGTGCGCCTGGCCAAGAGCGTGGAGGAAGTAGAGGCTTTCGCCAAGGAAATGCTCGGCAACACGCTGGTGACCGTGCAGACCGGGGAAGCCGGCAAGCAGGTGAACCGCCTCTACGTGACCGATGGCGTGGACATCGCCAAGGAATACTACCTGTCGATGGTCGTCGATCGCGCCACCGGCCGTGTCGCCATGATCGTCTCGACCGAAGGTGGCATGGACATCGAGGAAGTCGCCCATTCGACCCCCGAGAAGATCGCCACGATCACCATCGATCCGGCGCAGGGCTTCATGCCGCACCACGGCCGCGCCGTGGGCTATGCGCTGAAGCTGACGGGCGACCTCAACAAGCAGGCCGCGAAGATCGCGCAGCAGCTTTACAACGCCTTCATGGCGCTGGACTGCGACATGCTCGAAATCAACCCGCTGGTGGAAACCAAGGATGGCAACCTGCTCGTCCTCGACACCAAGATGAGCTTCGATTCGAACGCGCTCTACCGTCACCCCGATGTCGTCGCGCTGCGCGACGAGACCGAGGAAGATCCGGCGGAAATCGAAGCCAGCAAGTACGACCTCGCCTACATCAAGCTCGATGGCAACATCGGCTGCATGGTGAACGGCGCGGGCCTTGCCATGGCGACGATGGACATCATCAAGCTGAACGGCGAGTTCCCGGCCAACTTCCTCGACGTGGGCGGCGGCGCCACCACGGAAAAGGTGACGGCGGCGTTCAAGATCATTCTCCGCGATCCCGCGGTGAAGGGCATCCTGGTGAACATCTTCGGCGGCATTATGAAGTGCGACATCATCGCCGACGGCATCGTGGCCGCAGCGAAGGAAGTGAACCTGCAGGTTCCGCTGGTCGTGCGTCTCGAAGGCACCAACGTGCAGCAGGGCAAGGACATCCTCGCCAACTCGGGTCTCCCCATCGTTCCCGCCAACGACCTTGGCGATGCCGCGCAGAAGATCGTGGCAGAAGTCCGGAAGGTTTCCTGAACCATGAGCATTCTCGTCAACAAGAACACCAAGGTCATCACCCAGGGGATGACCGGCAAGACCGGCGCGTTCCACACCCAGGCGGCGCTGGACTACGGCACGCAGATGGTTGCGGGCGTGACCCCGGGCAAGGGCGGCACCACCCACATCGGCCTGCCGCAGTATGATACCGTGGCCGAGGCGAAGGCCGCCACCGGCGCCACCGCTTCGTGCATCTATGTGCCGCCTCCGGGCGCGGCCGACGCCATTCTCGAGGCGATCGACGCGCAGATGGAACTGATCGTCTGCATCACCGAAGGCATCCCGGTGCTGGACATGGTGCGCGTGAAGCGCGCGCTTTCGGGCAGCAAGTCGCGCCTTATCGGCCCGAACTGCCCCGGCGTGCTGACGCCGGACGAATGCAAGATCGGCATCATGCCCGGCTCCATCTTCAAGAAGGGTTCGGTCGGCGTGGTCTCGCGCTCGGGCACGCTGACCTATGAGGCGGTGTTCCAGACTTCGAACATCGGCCTAGGCCAGACCACCGCGGTCGGCATCGGCGGTGACCCGGTCAACGGCACCAACTTCATCGATGTGCTGGAACTGTTCCTGGCGGACGAAGACACCAAGTCGATCATCATGATCGGCGAAATCGGCGGCGACGCCGAGGAGCAGGCCGCGCAGTTCCTGATCGACGAGGCCAAGCGTGGCCGCAAGAAGCCGATGGCCGGCTTCATCGCGGGCCGCTCGGCGCCTCCGGGACGCCGCATGGGCCACGCCGGCGCGATCGTGTCGGGCGGCAAGGGCGATGCGGAAAGCAAGATCGCGGCAATGGAAGCGGCGGGCATCCGCGTGTCCCCCTCGCCCAGCCTGCTGGGCGAAACGCTGGCCGAAGCGCTCAAGTAAGGCGCTCTATCCCTGGGGCTGGCGCAAGCCGGGCAGGGCGGGATTGCTATGGAAACGGGAAAGGGAGCCTTGCGGCTCCCTTTTTCGTTCCGGCGGGCGGTAACGCTATGTCAAAGCTTCTTCTGCGATAGGCGGCCAACGGAATATCGCAGCGCTTTCAGCCGGCTAAGAAAAGACGTTTCATTTTGTTGCAATGCAACATTCGTTGTGCCTTATGTCACGGCCGTGTCGCATAAGCAGGGTGTAGCGGAGCCATTCCGCGTCTGGTGCCCCTGGTGGAACCGGCGGGCGCAAAGCCTTGGCGCAGCAAGCGCGGGGTGTACAAAAGAGTGCGGGTCGTATGGCAATGTCGGGCCAATTCCGGGTGATGCCCCGGCCATAACGCTATCGAGGAGTGAGCATGAAGGGTTCGACCGAACGCAAGCCGATCCGCAAGGCGGTGTTTCCCGTCGCGGGGCTGGGCACGCGGTTCTTGCCGGCGACCAAGGCGATCCCGAAGGAAATGCTGCCGATCATCGACCGGCCCCTGATCCAGTACGCGGTCGACGAGGCGCGCGAAGCTGGCATCGAGCAGATGATTTTCGTAACCGGGCGCGGCAAGACCTCGATCGTCGAGCACTTTGATACCGCGTTCGAACTCGAACGCACGATGGCCGATCGCGGCAAGAATCTCGAAGTGCTGGAGCCCACGCGCATCCCGCCGGGCAATCTGGTCACGGTGCGGCAGCAGGTGCCGATGGGGCTGGGCCATGCGGTGTGGTGCGCGCGCGCGATCGTGGGCGACGAACCGTTCGCGATCTTCCTGCCCGATGAACTGATGATCGGCGCGCCGGGCTGCATGAAGCAGATGGTCGATGCCTATCATGAAGTGGGCGGCAACCTCATCAGCGTGCTGGAAGTGCCGGAAGAGGAAGTTTCGAGCTATGGCGTGATCGCGCCGG
>NZ_DDFB01000067.1:0-15694 GCF_002336885.1 Novosphingobium sp. UBA1939
GGCGCCCGGCGCGGCGATCTGCTGGCCGCGCTGGCGCAGGCACAGGCGGGCGAGGCCCGCGCCCGCGCGGCGCTGGATCTTGCCGGCCAGGACTTGCGCCACACCGAAGTGCGCGCGCCGATCGATGGCGTAGTGGCCAACCGGCAGCTGCGCGTCGGCGATTACGTCCAGCCCGGCACGCGCGCGCTGACGCTGGTGCCGATGCAGGCGCTTTACGTGACGGCCAACTTCAAGGAAACGCAGACGCGCCGGATGCATCCCGGCCAGCACGCCACCGTTCGCATCGATGCGCTGGGCGGCGCGAAGCTGAAGGGCACGGTGGAAAGCCTCGCGCCGGGATCGGCCTCGACGTTTGCGCTGTTGCCGTTTGAGCCCGGCACCGGCAACTTCACCAAGATCGTGCAGCGCGTGCCGGTGCGGATACGGCTCGATCCCGGCCAGTCCGCGCTCGCCGCGCTGCGCCCCGGCCTTTCCGTCACCGCGAACGTCCAGCTTTCCAACTGAAGGAACACCCTGAAATGACTATTCCCCACCATGCGACCGCCGTGATCACTGGCGCTTCGACGGGTATCGGCGCCGTCTATGCCGACCGGCTGGCCCGGCGCGGGCACGATCTGGTCCTCGTTGCGCGCGATGTTGCCCGCCTGAACGCGCTGGCGGACCGCCTGCGCGCGGAAACCGGCCGGTCCGTCGAAGTCCTGCCCGCCGATCTCACCGATCCCGCCGCCGTCGCGCGCGTGGCCGACCGGATCGCCACGGTCCCGAACCTGGGCCTGCTGGTCAATAATGCCGGCATGGCGCTCACCGGCACGCTGGTCACCAGTCCGGCCGAGGAAGTGACGCGGCTGATCGCGCTCAACATCACCGCACCCGCCCTGCTGGCCCGCGCTGCGGCGCTGCGCCTGACGCACGAGGGCGCAGGCGCGATCGTCAACATCGCGTCGGTCCTCGCGCTGGCGCCGGAGATGTTCGATGGCGCCTACAGCGGCAGCAAGGCGTTCATCCTGAACCTGTCGCAGGGGCTGTCCACCGAACTGGCGGGCAGCGGCGTGCATGTGCAGGCGGTGCTTCCGGGCGCGACGCGCACCGAGATCTGGGAGCGTTCGGGCAAGGACGTCGATGCCTTCCCGGCGGAAATGGTGATGGACGTGAACGACCTGGTCGATGCCGCGCTGGTTGGTCTCGATCGCGGCGAGAACGTGACGATCCCGCCGCTGGCCGACCTGGCCGGCTGGGAGGCGATGCAGTCGGCGCGCGTGGCGCTTGGCCCCCAACTGTCCCGCAGCGAGGTCGCCGCCCGCTATCGCGCGGTTCTGGCCTGAACGGAACCGCGCCGAACCGGTGGACCAGCCGCCGGTTCGGGATGCGGCACAGGAAAATCATGGGCTGGCAAAAGTTTGCAGCAATGCTCTATGCCATTCCTGCGCGGGCGGAGCACGGTCCGCGAAAGGGAGGCTAACGAAGATGCACCGCACGATATTGGCGCTGGCCTGCGCCGTGGCCCTGATCCCCTCCGGGGCTACCGCGCATACTGTCGTTCGTGCCGGAAAGCTCATCGATGGAACCGGCGCTCCGCCCCGGGAGAATGTCTCGATCGTCGTGGACGGTGATCGCATTGTCGAAGTGCGCGAAGGCTTCGCACCGATCGCCCAGGGGGACACGCTGATCGATCTGTCGAACCGGACGGTGCTGCCGGGCCTGATCGACATGCACGTCCATATTACGGTCACCGGCTACAAGGGCGATCCCATTCGCCGTGCCGTCACGCAATCGGGTTACGATGTGCTGATCGATGGCGTGAACGATGCACGGGCCACGCTGCTGGCCGGCTTCACGTCGATCCGGTCTGTGGGAGACAACACTTACGCCGTCGTCGCGCTCAAAAAGGCGGTGGCGGACGGGAAGGTGCCCGGTCCGCGCATGTGGGTGGCGGGCGAGGCTCTCGGGCCGACCGGCGGGCACAGCGATCCCGCGAACGGCCTGATCCCCGATATCGCCGAACTGCCGCACGCGCGCGATGCCGTGATCGACGGCCCGGACGAAGCGCGCAGCACGGTCCGCCGGCTGAAGCGCGAAGGCGCGGACCTGATCAAGATCATGCCTTCGGGCGGGGTCATGTCGATCGGTGACAATCCCTACCTGCAACTCATGGATGACGATGAGCTGAAAGTCGTTGTCGCCACCGCGCACGCGCTTGGCATGAAAGTCGCGGCCCATGCCCATGGCAAGCAGGCCATCGAACATGCCCTGGCGGCGGGCGTGGATTCCGTGGAGCACGGAACGTTCGCCGACGCGCAGACCTACAAGCTGTTCAAGCAGCACAACGCCTATCTCGTGCCGACGCTGCTCGTCGGAGAGCGGGTCTACGAGGTTGCAAAGACGCATCCCGAACAGCTCAACCCGTCCACTGCCGCCAAGGCGATCGCCATAGCCCCGGTCCTGCACGAAAATTTCCGCGCGGCGGCGGCGGCCGGCGTGAAGATTGCCATGGGTACCGATACGTTCGGGCTCTCGGCGCACGGCGAGAACGCGCAGGAACTGGTACTCATGACCTCGCTCGGCATGAAGCCGATGGACGCGATCCTCACGGCAACGCGCAACGCCGCGGACCTGCTGGGGGCGAGCGACGACGTGGGCGCGGTGACCAAGGGGCATTTTGCCGATCTTATTGCCGTGGAGGGCGATCCCTTGCAGGATATGGCCGCGCTACGGAACGTCGATTTCGTGATGAAGGGCGGCGCGATCGTGAAGGCCGGGGGCAAGCCCGTGGGCTGATGCAGCCGCGATGGTGAAGACGCTCAATTGCAGGGCGAACGCGCGGCCCTGGGTGTGAAGCCGAAGGTCCGCTTGAACGCGGTCGTGAAATTGCCGGGATGTTCGTAGCCTGCTTCCAGAGCGATCTCCGTGATCGACCGTTGGCTGGTCCGCAGCATGGCGAGCGCTTCGTCCATGCGCAGGCGCTGGCGATAGGCGGAGATCGTCATCCCGGTGACCTGCTTGAAGCATTCCATCATCTGCGTCTCGTTCCAGGCGACCGCGCGGCTGATCTGGCCGATGCCAAGGCTTGTGCCTTCCGTGCTGTGCAGCAGATCCCGGACCTGCTGCACCTTCCTGCGGTGATGCGGCTTGAGATCCGGGCCGGCGCTCCAGCCCGCGAGCTGCTGCAATCCCATGTAGAGCAGCTCGAGCGCCCTGGCTTCGAACATCAGGTCCGTCATCGGGCCGGGACGCAGATTTAGCATCTCTTCGGCGATGGACTGCATCGGCACGGGAAGGGGCGCGTCGCTGTGGCAGAACTGGGCGACCGAGCCGCGCATGTATTCGAGAATGGTCGAAGGCAGACCGTTACGCCCCGGCAGAAAATCGCGCAGCAAGTCCCGCGTGCAGATCATGGTGATGGCGCGTGAACGGACCTTTGGCGGGGCGACTTCCTTCTTGATGCTGCCATCGGGCTGCACGAGGAAGGAAAAGCTTCCCGGATGGCATTCGGATTCGTCGTTCCCGCTGCTGATCGTGCTGCCCCCGCCGAGGTTGCAGTGCAGTTTCAGCAAGTCCCTGCTTTCATAGAAATAATCGCTTTGGTCCAGGTGGGAAACATCGGACAGGAACACCGAATAGCCCTGCCGCACCGTGACGCCGCGCAGCCAGCCCTGGGCTGTTGGCCCGGCTTCGTGGATCATTTCGGTATCCGCCAGCAATCCGGCGCCGCAATCCATCGCCCTGATCTTGCCCGGATCGACAACGGCAAGGATCGTGGGATCCAACGGGTCTCGGTTTCGTGTGAGCAGATTGTCCAATAGCAGGTCCCGTTTGGTGAAGCCGGCGGGTTCGGTATGACCGCCAGTGCGATGAGCGGGCACGCCTCCTTGCGCGGTGGCATTTTTATCGCGCCTCTTGGCCGAACGGTAGCCCCCGGCCCGGTGAAGCGGAACAAAGGTGCGCGGCTTTCCGGAAAACGCAAAGGAAATTCGGGTTCGAGGATAAGCGCCGCGCGTGAGCTTTCGTAAAGTATGGGGATCGGGTCCGCCGAAATATCGGTCCGGAACCAGCGTGGGGGAAAATCGATGATACATGAAAGCCATCGCCGGCTTCGGAGCCTGGCCCTGCTCGCCAGCGGAGCGGCAGCGGTCTGCCTGGCGACGCCGGTTGCGGCCCAGGCGGCCAGCGAAGCCAACGAGGATGTCGATCCGCAGGGCGGGATCATCGTCACGGCGCGCAAGACGGGTGAGCGCCTGCAGGATGTGCCGGTCACCGTGAACGCGGTTACTGCCGACCAGTTGCGGGACCGGGGTGCCGCCGATGTCAAGGACGTGCTGCGGAGCATTCCGGGGTTTTCCTATTCTGGCACCGAGCGCGGGCTTTCCAACTACAACATTCGCGGCATCAGTACCGTCGCGTCATCGCCCACGGTAGGCATCTACCTGGACGACATCTCGCTCGTTACCATTGCCACGTCGTTCAGCGGCGCGTTCGACCCGGTGTTTTTCGACATGGAACGGCTGGAAGTGCTGAAAGGGCCGCAGGGAACGCTCTATGGTGGCAATTCCATGGGCGGCGCGATCAAGTATGTCAGCGCACGGCCGAAGATCAACGAAACCGAAGTGAGTATCGCGGCCGGCGTGGCAGTGACCAAGCACGGCGCGCCTTCGTACAACGGCGAAGTGGTGGCCAACGTCCCTCTGGTGGCGGATACGCTGGCGCTGCGCGGCGGCTTCTTCTATCGCCGCGATGGCGGCTATATCGACAACCAGCCCGGAAACCTGCGCAATTCGCATTATTCCAGCACCGCCTCGCCGGTTTACACGCCGCTGGTGCAGGACACGCTCAGCACGCGCAGCACCTCCAACCAGAACTACGGAGATACCTTTGCTGCCCGCCTTTCGCTGGAGTGGCAACCCGATCCGAGCTGGTCGATCCGGCCGCAGGTATTCTATCAGGACTACACGCTGGCTAACGCCGGGCAGTTGTTCATAGATCAGCCCGAACTGACATCCTCCTATCGCATCAAGCAGCCGACCTACGACAAGGCGGGCATCTACAGCCTGAACATCGACAAGGATCTGGGGCGCGCCAAGATCACGTCGCTGACGGCCTATTTCGATCGCAAACTGAGTTTCGTCCGCGATTACAGCTATTTCATCGGCAATCTCGTGCCACCGCTGTTCCCCCTGACGGCGCGCAACGTCTCGGACAGCCGCACCAAGACCTTCAGCCAGGAGCTGCGCATCGCCTCCGACAACGGGCCGGGTACGCGCTTCAAGTGGCTGCTGGGGCTCTACTATTCCAATCAGGACGATCGTCTTGTCCAGGCCGTCAACCAGCCGGGAGCCGCCGCCTTCGTGGGCGCCGATCTCGTCTATTATGGCGACACCTTCACCAACACCAAGCAGTACGCCGCGTTCGGCGAAGTCACCTACACCGTGCTGGACGGCCTTGACCTCACTGCCGGTGTTCGCGGCTTCAAGATCGACCAGCGCGTCGATATTCTGGGCGATGGGCCGTTCAATGGCGGACTGACCGTGGTGAGCGGGCGCAAGAGCAGCGAAAGCGGCGTCAATCCGAAGTTCGGCATTTCCTACAAGGTCGCCCGTGACAACCTGCTCTATGCTTCGGCCGCGAAAGGCTTCCGCCCCGGCGGCCCCAACCGGTTCCAGATCAATCCCGTCCTGTGCGCGGCCGATCTGAATGCGCTGGGCCTGACGCGCGCGCCCGACAGCTTTTCGTCCGACAATCTGTGGACCTACGAGGTCGGCACCAAGAACACGTTCGGGAACGTCGTTACGTTCAACGCCGCCGCATTCTATTCCGACTGGAAGAAGATCCAGCAGCAGCTCAACCTGACGAGCTGCGGCTTCGCCTTTACCGGCAACGCGGGAACGGCCGAAGTGAAGGGCGCGGAAATCGAAGGACAGGTCCGTCTGTCGCCCAGCTTCCAGATCGGCGGCAATGCCACCTATACCGATGCCACTATCAAGAACGCCGCACCCGGAACGACGGCGCGGGATGGTGACATGGTGCAGGCCGTGCCGAAATGGATGGCGAGCGCCTACGCCGCTTTCGCGCACGATCTGTCCAACGGGTGGCGCCTGAACATGCGCGGCGAATACCAGTACCAGAGTCGCGCGCGCCGTTCGTTCGATCGGGTGCTCTCGATCGTCTATGCCAACGCCGTGGCCGGCACCACACCCAACGCGGCCGAGTTCCGGCAAGGCTTCGATGTGGTCAATCTGTCGGCCTCGCTCGGAAAGGGCGGGACGGAGGTGCGGCTCTATGCCAACAACCTGCTGGACGCGCGGCCGCTGATCGATCTCGACCTGACGGCCGGGTCCGACCGCGCGACGACGATCCGGCCCCGTACGGTTGGCGTCGAACTGCGGCAGCGCTTCTGAAGCCGCATCATCGCAGGGAACAGGGTGTGACTGAAATGCACGGGACAGCAAGGAACACGTGGTTCGGCAGCAAATGGTTCGGCAGGGGATGGCTGGGCATGTCCGCCGGGATCATTGCGGGGCTGGCGGGCTGGCACGCCCTGGCCGGCACACAGGCGCCTGATCCGCAGTGGGCGCTCGAAACCGCTTATCACTATCCCGAAGGGCAGATCGATGCCGCCAGCGTGGGCAAGCTGGGGGTCGCCTGGGAGTTCGACGGCTTCGTGGTGCGAGGGCGGACCAATCGCGGTGTCGAAGCCACGCCGGTAGTCGTCGATGGCGTGATGTACGCCACCGGGCCGTGGAGCGTGGTCTATGCGCTCGATGCGCGGACCGGTCGCCTCCTGTGGCAGTACGATCCCGATGTCGACGGATCGTTTGCCCGGCGCACCTGTTGCGACGCGGTCAATCGTGGCGTCGCCGTGGTCGATGGCACGGTCTATGTCGCCACGCTCGACGGCTATCTCGTGGCGCTCGACGCGAAGACCGGAAAGCCGCTGTGGAAGGCCGATACGATCACCGACCGGTCGCGCAGCTATGCCATCACCGGCGCGCCGCGCGTGGCGGGCAATGTCGTGGTGATCGGCAATGGCGGCGGCGAAATGGGCGTGCGTGGCTATGCCAGCGCCTATGACCGCCGCAGCGGCAAGCTGGCATGGCGCTTCTTCGTGGTGCCGGGCGATCCGCAGGCCGGGCCGGACGAAAGCCCTGACGTGACCGAGGCGCGCAAGACCTGGGACACGCATTCGGCCTGGGACCTGGGTGGCGGCGGAACGCCGTGGGATTCGATCGTCTACGATCCGGACACGAACACCGTCTACGTCGGCACGGGCAACGGATCGCCCCACCCGCTGTGGTTGCGCAGCCCGGCGGGTGGTGACAACCTCTATCTGTCCTCGATCGTCGCGCTCGATGCGGATACCGGTCGCAAGAAGTGGCACTATCAGACCACGCCCGGCGATAGCTGGGACTACACCGCCACGCAGAACATGATCCTGGCCGACCTCGATATCGGCGGGAAGCGGCGCAAGGTCATCATGCAGGCGCCCAAGAACGGGTTCTTCTACGTGCTGGACCGCGTGACCGGCGAGCTGCTGTCGGCGGAGAAATACACCACGGTCACCTGGGCCGATCGCGTCGATCTCAAGACCGGACGGCCGGTCATCTCCGATCAGTCGAACTTTTCGGAAAAGGCCAAGCTGGTCTGGCCTTCGGAAGCCGGCGGACACAATTGGCCGCCGATGTCCTACAGCCCCGAAACGGGACTTGTTTATATTCCGGTCCTCGAAGCGCCGATGATCTTCTCGATGGCCCCCACGCCCTATCGCCCCTACAGCAACGTGCAGGGATCGGTCGGCGCTTTCCCGACCGTGGCGTCCTGGGGCGGAACGCAGGATGCCAGTGTGCTGGCGGGCCAGCCCGCGCCGCACTTCGAACAGGTGCTGAAAGCCTGGGACCCGGTGAAGCAGAAGGTGGCCTGGACCTCTCGCGTCATGCCGTTCTGGAGCGGCGGGACAATGACCACCAGCAACGGCCTGGTCATGCAGGGGTCGGCCGATGGTTATCTCAACATCTATGACGGGCGCAGTGGCACGCTGCTGCACCGGATCAATATCGGCACCGGTATTCTGGCTTCGCCGATGAGCTACACGATCGATGGCACTCAGTATGTTGCGGTCGCGGCCGGGTTCGGTGGCGCGATGAATCGGTCATTTTTGCCGGGATGGGCGGCGATGGACCGGGTCAACGCGCCGCGCCTCCTGGTCTTCCGGATCGGAGGTGACCAGCCCAGGCTGCCGCCGCGCGTTGCGGCAACGCCGCTTGTGCCGGCTCCCGCAAGGTTCCGGGGTAGCGAGGAGCAGGTCAGGCGTGGGCAGCAGCTTTTCGCGCACAATTGCCTGCGCTGCCACGCTTCGGCAGCCAGCCCTGGCGGCTACCCGGATCTCTGGAAGATGGCGCCCGAAACGCACGAGGTGTTCGAGCAGATCGTGCTGGGCGGAGCCTATTCTTACGCGGGCATGGCCTCGTTCGCCGATGTGCTGAGCAAGGACGATGCAACGGCGATCCATGCCTATTTGGCCGCGCCGGTGAAGAAGGACGAAGCCGGCGACAAGACCATGCACTGATCGGGGCATTGAGCGGGGAATAAAGGATGCGGATTTTCTTTGTTGCTCTGGCGGCCATGGCCGGATGCTTGTTCTGCACGGGCATACCGGCGGCGGCGCAGACGGTGCGGCCCATGCTGGCGCTGCAGGATGCGATCCGCATGGCGGCTTCGGCTGCCAGCAAGGCCAGCGCCATGCAGCGCGCGGTGTCCATCGTGGTGGTCAACCGCGAAGGGCGCGTGATCCTGGCTCAGCGGATGGACGGGGCTTCGTTCGTGAGCCTCAAGGTCGCGGAAGGAAAGGCGATTACTGCGGCAGCGGTTGGTGTGCCGACGCGGATGCTGGAACAGCAGGTCGATGGTGGGAAGCCCGCTTCCTTGTCGGTTCCCGACGTGGTGATGGTCACCGGCGGTCTGCCGATCGCATCGGCCTCCGCGGTTATCGGCGGGATCGGCGTGAGTGGCGGCGCGCCCGATGAAGACGAGACCATCGCGCAGGCGGGGCTGAGCGGAGGTTCGNNTTGATCCGGCCGAGCGCACCGTTCGCCCAGCCAAGGATATCCTCGCTGCCGTTGTCGAACAGGTCATAGACCTCGCCCACGAGCAGGTCATGCGTTCCATAGGGCACGCGCTCGCGAATGTCGCAAAAGATGTTCGCGGGCGCGCCCTCGATGAACCAGACCGGGCCATGCTGGCGCCAGTCGTCCTGCGCGAAGCGTTCCTCGCGCGCGGCCGCGCCGGCGAACGGCGCCATGTGCGCGTCATGCGCGTCATGCAGCAGATTGATGCAGAAACGCCCCGCGCGGATCATCGCGTCGTGGCTCGATCCCGACCGGTTGACGCAGATGGCCATGGCGCAGGGATCGAGGCACACCGGCATGAACGCGGACATGGCGAGGCCGACGGGTGCGTTCGTTGCGGGATCGAAGCTAGTGACGATGCCCACCGGCGCGGGCATGTGCCGCAGCACGCGCTTGAGCCGGCTGTCTATGGTCGTGGTCACGTTGGTTGCCATCGATTGCCTGCCTGCTCCCGGGATGCGAAACTGCGCCGGATTTATCGCACCGTGCTACGCGGGTTATATGCGATCTGCGCAGGAATCGTCCGTCTTCATGCGCAGGACCCGGCCGGGTCATGCCCCGAACAGGCTGGCGACAGCGGCGGGCGAGGAGGGGAAATAGAAATGCATGTAGGTGGCGTGCAGCGATCCCTGCCGGAACAGGGCTTCGCCGGTCCGGCCGCCGGGGTTTTTGGCCCGGGTAACGGGGGATAACGGGGTATCCATCCTGGAATAGTGGAACGTGTGGCCGCGCAGGCTGCCCGCGGGCAGCGCCATGTCCTGCAATCCCAGCGCGGCAAGGCTCGCCTGCATTGTCGCCCGGCCCGGCATCAGGCCCAGCATCGGGGCGTGCGCGCCTTTGCCGTCGTCCAGTGCCTCCAGGCAATAGAGCATGCCCCCGCATTCGGCGAGCACCGCCTTTCCCGCTGCGTGGTGCGCGCGGATGGCATCGCGCATGGCGTGGTTGCCGGCCAGCCGGTCGAGGTGAAGTTCCGGGTATCCGCCGGGCAGCCACAGCGCGTCGCATGGGGGCAGCGTGGTATCGGCGAGGGGCGAGAAGAACGCCAGCGTGGCGCCCATCGCGCGCAGGCAATCGAGGTTGGCGGGATAGAGGAAACCGAACGCCGCATCCCGCGCGACGGCGATCCGCAGCCCGGCGAGATCGCGTCCCGCGCGGGTGGAGGCTTCGTGTCCGGCGAAATCCACCGGCGCCGGCAGCCAGCAGGCCTCGCCCGGCAGCGCGGCGGCCGCCCGGTCGATGCGCCCGTCGAGATCGGTGATCTCGTCCGCCTGCACCAGGCCGAGATGGCGCTCGGGAAAGGCGATCCCGGCATCGCGGGGCAGGGCGCCCAGCCACTGCACGCCGCCGCGCAGGCTTTGGCCGAGCATGGCCGCGTGACGCTCTCCCGCAACGCGGTTGGCCAGCGCCGCGATCACCCGCACGTCATCGCGGTAGGTGGCCAGCCCATGGACCAGCGCGCCGTAGCTCTGCGCCATGGCGCTGCCGTCCACCACCGCCAGCACGGGCAGGCCGAAGCGGGCGGCCAGATCGGCGGCGGACGGATCGCCGTCGAACAGGCCCATCACCCCTTCGACGAGGATGAGATCGGCCTCGCGCGCGGCATCGGCCAGCAGGCGGCGGCATCCGGCCTCGCCCACCATGAACAGGTCGAGCTGATAGACCGGCGCGCCGCTCGCCCGTTCGAGGATCATCGGATCGAGGAAGTCCGGGCCGCACTTGAACACGCGAACCTTGCGCCCGGCCTGGCGGTGCCGACGCGCCAGCGCCGCCGTCACCAGCGTCTTGCCCTGTCCGGATGCCGGCGCGCTGACCAGCAGGGCCGGGCACCGCGCCGCCTTCACCGGTCGATCCCTTCCTGCGCGCGCACGCCGTCGCGGAAGGCGTGTTTCACGTCGCGGATCGCGCTGACGGTGTCAGCCGCGGCGATCAGCGCCTCGTCGGCGGCGCGGCCGGTGATGACGACGTGCTGCATCGCCGGTCGCGCTTCCAGCGCGGGCATGATCTCGTCGAGCGCGAGATAGCGATAGGTGACGAGGTAGGTCAGCTCGTCCAGCACGACCAGGCTGATCGCCGGATCGGCCAGTGCGGCCCTGGCCTTTTCCCAGCCGGCGCGCGCGGCCGCGATATCGCGCTGGCGGTCCTGCGTTTCCCAGGTGAAGCCTTCGCCGCACTTTTCCCAGATCACGTCGGGATGGCGCGAGAAGAAGGCGCGCTCGCCCACGTTCTCGGCCCCCTTGATGAACTGGAACACGGCCGCCTTGCGACCGTATCCCAGCGTGCGCGCGACCATGCCGAAGGCGCTGGAGGACTTGCCCTTGCCGTTGCCCGTCAGCACCAGCAGCAGGCCCTTGTCGCGCGTGGCGGCGGCGATTTTGGCGTCGACCACCGCCTTGTGCCGGCGGGTGCGCTCGCGGTGCGCGTTGTCTTCGGACCCGCTCACCGGCGCTCGCTTTCGCGCAGCTCGGGCCGGATCAGGAACAGCAGCGAGAACGCGGCGGCGGCCAGGCCGCTCCAGCCCAGCGTCGCCCACAGCGTCGACGGGAAATAGCGCCCGATGCGCGGCAGGAAACCTGCGAGCGTCGGATCGGCGAAGCGGCCGCCGAGGAAGTAGAAACCGCCGCTCGAAAGCAGTTCGGACGCGAACGTGGCGCAGATCAGCAGCACGGCCATGATCGGCAGGGCGGCCAGGCTTTCGCCCAGCCGGGTCTGCGCGTACCGTCCGGCCAGCCACATCACGCCATAGGCGGGCACCAGCATCCCGTAGGCGGGCGTAAAGCAGAAGGCCGACTGGCCGAACCAGCCGATCACCACCACGTCGATGGCATAGCCCAGCAGGAACAGCGCGCCGAACGCGGCCGCGCGGCGGACGAAGAAGCCCAGCACGAAGAAGCTGGCCAGGCTGGTATCGGGCAGGTGGATGACCTGGCTCAGCGAATGGCTGCGCGTGATGAGCATGACAAGGGCGAGAAGCCCGAAGACGGACAGTTCGAACCGGGTATTGCGGACCATGAGGGGTCTCCTGAACGGGTTGGATTTCGCGTTGTGGCCGCGCACGCGACCATCGGCTGCGGCGCGGGGGCCTTTGCGATGCGCGGGCGGGCGCGGGCCCGAAAGCGCGGGGCCGGGGCGCACGCCTGCTGCGGTTGTCGTGGATGTCAGACGCAGTTCATCACAGGCCCCCTTCGGCAACAAACGCACTTATGTCGTCCGCCAAGGGAGAAGCCCTCGTCCGCCCGGTGCATCCCGCCCGCGCGAAGGAACGACGATAGCGGGCCGGTTTCCTGACTTCCCGGATCATCGCGCCTGTCGCCGCCTTCTCAGGGCCGGAACCCCAATGGCATGATGGCGATGCGCTCACCGGTCACAGTTGCGGGAGCAGTGCCGGATTCGGCGGATTTCCGCCGGCCGGACTTCCCGATTAAGCCCTTTCGGGCACCCGTTACGCCGCCGGTGATAAGCGAAGCGGCGCGATGCCGCAAGCATTCGCGCTTGCGGCATCGCCGGCGCGAAGCTATCCGCCGCTCTGCGACAGGTTCCCCGAAAGGGGATCAAAAGGGAACGGGGTGCGAAACCCCGGCTGCCCCTGCAACTGTAAGCGGCGAGCCGACCGGCCATCACGCCATTGGGACTTCACCGTCCTGAGAAGGCGGCCGTACCGGCATTGACCCGTGAGCCAGGAGACCTGCCTGACGCGGTCGTTCTTCGTTCGGGCAGGGTGCACCGGACGTTCGAGGTTCCCGCGCCAAAGGCGGGACGATCCCTCGCGCAACGACAGCCACTGCCTGCCGGGAAGACCGTGCGGGAAGCGTCGTCTCGTGCCCTCCGGCCACCTCGCCGGGGCGTCGCGCGGCGGGCGTTTTCCTTGCGGTCCGAGCGGCAGGTCATCGCCGTTCGTATCCAGGGAACCGCACCATGCGCCTGACCCGTTGTTCTGTTGTTTCCATCCTTTCCCTTTCGCTGGGCCTGCCCGTGGCCGCCCATGCTGCCCCTTACCCCGAAGATCCGGCCGCTGACGCCGCTCCCGACACCTCCATCGTCGTCACCGCGCTGCGCACGCCGGTCGCGCAGGATCGCGTCTCCTCCACCGTCACCGTGCTGGACGAGGCTGCCATCCGGCAGGCGCAGCCGCTGGCCGTGACCGATCTTCTGGTCCGCACGCCGGGCATCAGCCTTTCGCGCAACGGCGGTTACGGCGCCGCCACGTCGCTGCGCATCCGTGGGGCGGACGCTGGCCAGTCGGTGATGGTGATCGACGGGATGCGCCTGTCCGATCCTTCCGCCACGTCCGGCGGCTATGCCTTCGCCAACCTGCTGGTCGATGACATCGAACGCATCGAGATCCTGCGCGGCCCGCAATCGATCCTGTGGGGCAGCGACGCGATCGGCGGCGTCATCAACGTGACCACGCGGCGCGCGGAACAGCCGCTGGAAGGCGGCCTGGCGGTCGAGGCCGGCACGCACGATACGGTGAACGCGCAAGCCGGCGTGGGCGGCACGGGCAAGCTGGTTGATTGGCGGCTGTCCGCTTCGACCTTCTCCACCGACGGCATTTCGGCGCGCAGCAACGGCACCGAGCCCGACGGGTACCGCCGCACCTCGGCCAGCGGCACGGCCACGGTCAAGCTGACGCCGAACCTGTCGCTGGACCTGCGCGGGTACTGGGCCGACGCGCGCAACGATTTCGACAGCACGGCGGGCGATTCGCTCAACTATGGCCGGACGAAGGAATGGTCGGGCTATGCGGGGCTCAATCTGGCGCTGCTCGATGGCCGCTTCACCAACCGGCTGGCGGCGATGCAGACCGAGACGGACCGCGAGAACTACGACCCCGCCCGCGCGATCCGTCCGCTCAATTTCGATGCCCACGGCCGCGTCCGCCGGTTCGAGTATCAGGGATCGCTGCGCCTTTCCGACGCGGTGCAGGCCGTGTTCGGCGCCGAGCGCGAGGAACAGCGGATGACCACGGCCTCGCCGGGCAACAACACCGCGCCCTATGCCCTTGTGCCCCAGGCGGCATCGACCGACAGCCTCTATGGCGAGCTGCGCGCGACGCCGCTTGCCGGGCTGACGCTCAATGGCGGCGTGCGCTACGATCACCAGTCGCGCTTCGGTGGCAACACGGTGTTCAGCGCCGGCGGGGTCTATACACCCAACGCGGGCAGGACGGTGCTGCGCGCCAGCTATGACGAAGGGTTCAAGGCTCCGTCGCTCTACCAGCTGTTCAGCCTCTACGGCAACGCGGACCTCCGGCCCGAAAGGGCGAGGGGCTGGTCGGCCGGCTTCGAGCAGACGCTGGGCAGCGTGCTGCACGGTTCCGCGACATGGTTCGAGCGCGACACCGACAACCTGATCGACTTCGCCTATTGCCCAACAAGCGGCACGCTGCCCGCGTCCTGCTATGTGCCCGGCACCACCACGACGCGCTTCGGCTATTACGCCAATGTCCGCAAGGCGCACGCGCGGGGCATCGAACTGAGCGGCGATGCGCGGATCGGCGTGCTGTTCGCGCAAGCCAACTACAGCTGGATCTCCGCGCAGGACCGGTCGCCCGGCGGCGCCGACTTCGGCCGCCAGCTTGCCCGCGTGCCGCGCCATCTCGCCAATATCGAAGGCGGAATCGATCTGCCGCAAGGGGTGAAGGCCAGCGTGGCCGCGCGCTACGCCGGCGCAACGTTCGACCGCGCGGGCAGCCGCGCGACCCTGCCCGACTACTGGCTGGTCGACCTGCGCGTGCAGTGGCGCGTGGCTGGCGGGCTGACGGTCCATGGCCGCATCGAAAACCTGGCCGACCGGCACTACGAGACCGCCAGCGGTTACGGCAGCCTGGGCCGGACGGTCTATATCGGCCTGCGGAGCCGGTTCTGATGCTGCGCGCGGTTGCAGCGGGGCCGGCGGTGGTGGTCTGCTCCACCTGCCGCCTGTCCGCCGACCGGCGCGAGGACGAAGGCGGGCGGCGCGGCGGCGCGCTGCTCGCCGAGGCCTTGCGGCAGGTTCAGGCACGGGAACCGGACCTTGCCGGCGTGGCGGTGCAGGAAATGGCCTGCCTGTTCGCCTGCCAGCGCCATTGCACGGTCCATATCCGCGCGCCCGGCCGGATTGGCTACGTGCTGGGCGGCTTCATGCCCGACGAGGCTTCGGCCCGCGCGATCCTCGGCTATGCCACGCGCCACGCCGAAAGCGCGGAAGGTGTGGTGCCCTATGCCGAATGGCCGGAAGGCGTGAAGGGGCACTTCATCACGCGCACCCCGCCTGATGGCTATGTCTGCCCATGATTGTCTGGCCATGATCCGCTTCCAGGATGCGGCGGCGTTCGGCGCCGCGCTCGACGCCTTGCCGCAGCCCGACGATGCCGCGCTGGCTGCGGCGCGCGCGCGGCAGGCGGTGCTGACCAAGCCGGCGGGATCGCTGGGGCGGCTGGAGGAGATCGCGCTGTTCATGGCGGGCTGGCAGGGGCGCGAACGGCCGGTGCTCGATCGGGTGCGGGCGACCGTGTTCGCCGGCAACCACGGCGTGGCCGCGCGCGGCGTCAGCGCCTTTCCCGTGGAGGTGACCGCACAGATGGTCGCGAATTTCCAGGCGGG
>NZ_DDFB01000101.1:0-5142 GCF_002336885.1 Novosphingobium sp. UBA1939
GCGGCGATGTCGATCAGCGGCAGCGCCGCGCGGTTGAGCTTGCCGCCCACCGTCGTCGGCAGGTCGTCGATCAGCGCGATCTCGCGCGGGACCATATAGCGCGGCAGGGTGGCGAGCAGATCGCCGCGCAGCGCGTCGAGGTCGGGCGGCTGGCGCGGATCGTCGGCCACCACGAAGGCGACGAGTTCGGGCACGCCGCGATGGTCCTGCATCCGGCAGCCGGCCGCGCGCACGCCCGGCAGCTCGGCCAGCCGCGCCTCGATCTCGCCCAGTTCCACGCGGTATCCGCGCAACTTGACCTGCGCGTCGATGCGCCCGTGGTAATAGAAGTTCCCGTCCGCCTCGCGGTGCACGAGGTCGCCGGTGCGATAGATGCGGCCCAGCACCGGATGATCGCAGAACTTCTCGGCGGTCAGGTCCGGCCGGTTGCGGTATCCGCGCGCCACGCCCGCGCCGCCCATGCACAGTTCCCCGCGCATTCCCTCGGCCACTTCATCCAGCGCCTCATCCAGCACCCAGGCGTGCATTCCCGGCACCGGCGCGCCGATGGTGATCGGCTTGCCCGGCACGATATCGCCGCGCAGGCAGGTCACCGCGCATTCGGTAGGGCCATAGCCGTTCACCAGCCGCCGGCCCTTCTGCCACAGGTCGGCGATGTCGCGCGGCAGCGCCTCGCCACCCACGTAGAGCAGCTTGAGGTCGGGCAGCGCGCGTTCGGGATCGGCGCAGCCGCTGGACCGCAGCAGCGTCGGCGGCGGGCAGAACACGGTGGCGCGCTCGTCGCGCAGCCAGCCGACGATGTCCGGCCCCAGCCGCGCCGCCGCATCGTCCATCACCAGCAGCGTGGCGCCGGTGGCGAAGGCAAGCCACGTTTCCTCCAGCGAGGAATCGTAGGCGGAGGACGATCCCTGCACCACGCGGTCCGCCGTGGTCAGGCCGAATTCGGCGATGTCGGACGCGACGAGGCTGGCGATGTTGCGATGCTCGATCATCACCCCCTTGGGGCGGCCGGTGGTGCCCGAGGTGTAGATCACATAGGCCAGCCGGTCGGCGGCGAAGCCCTCCGGCAGATCGCCCGCCGGGGGGTCGCGCGCCAGCAGCGCGTCCGCATTGAACAGGCGCGCGGGATCGTCCACCAGCGGCGCCAGCCGCGCCAGGCCCTCGGCGTCGGCCAGCACGGCCACAGGCTCCGCGTCCTCCAGGATTTCGCGCATCCGTTCCTCGGGGAACGACGGGTCCAGGCAGGTGAACGCCGCCCCGGCCTTCAGCACCGCCAGTTGCGCGACATAGAGCAGTGGCGAGGTGCGCGGCAGCAGCAGCGCGACGATCGCTTCCCCGGCGATCATCGGCGCAAGGTGTCGCGCCAGCCGGTCCGAAGCGTCCGCCAGTTCGGCATAGGTCATCGTCGCGCGCACGGCGCGGTCGCGGCCCGGCGGGATGTCCAGCGCCATCTGCCCCGGCACGCGCGCGACGGTATCCGCCAGAAAGGCGTGCAGCAGGCGGCCGGTCTCGTCCGCCGCGCCGCGCGCCAGAATTGCGCTGTCCTCGAAATTCATATGGTCCCCTGCTTCCGGCCCGAAGCGGCCCGCGGGTGCCCCGCATGACGCGCTCCGCCGGAGCGGGGCGCCATGCCGATACAATCCGCGATTTTCCAGCAATAGATGCGGGCTATCGACTGCAAAGTGACCGTCAAATTAAGGTCCGGTAAGGAAGGCCCCGCACCACCTTTCGATAATCTCGAACACTTTGGCCCACATTATCCGGATCATTCCGACTCGGGCTTTGCGGCATAGTGACCACATCGCACGATGGAGACGACGCCATGCTCAAAGCCCTGCTCGACACCGCCACCCCGCGCCTCAGCCCGGCCGAATGGCAGGATGTGAAGGCCGCGCTCAACGCCGTGGCCGATTGCCCCTGCGGCCAGCCCCCGCTCGCCGGATCGCTGCGCGACCGCGTGGGCCGTGCAGTTGGCGCGATCACCGGCCACGTCGTCAAGCCGCGTCCGCGCGCCGCGGCCGACACCATTCCCGCCCACCTGCGCCCGGTGCGCGATTTCCTGTGCGAAAGCCACCGCACCCGCGCCCTGGCCCGCCAGCACATCCCCGCGCTCGCCGCGCAAGGCTATTCGCCGGCCCAGATCGAAGCGATGGCGCTGCTCGGCGCCTGATTTCCCCGCACACCGCTCCCTCCCCACACCAAGGAATCCCGCCATGACCACCCGCACTTCCACCGTCGACGGCGTCGATCTCGTCATCCTTCCGCCCGTGCGCGATCTGGGAGACGGTTTCCAGGTTCGCCGCGCGCTGCCTTCGGCGCACCGCCGCATGGTCGGCCCGTTCATCTTCTTCGACGAGATGGGGCCGGCCACGTTCGACACCGGCGAAGGGCTGGACGTGCGCCCGCACCCGCACATCGGCCTCGCCACGATCACCTACCTGCTCGAAGGCGAGATCCTGCACCGGGATTCGCTGGGCTCGGTCCAGCCGATCCGCCCCGGCGAGGTCAACTGGATGACCGCCGGCAGCGGCATCGTCCATTCCGAACGCACCGCGCAGGAGCAGCGCAGCCACGCCAACGCGCTGTTCGGCCTGCAGACCTGGGTGGCGCTGCCCACCCAGGCCGAGGAAGTCGATCCCGCCTTCGTCCACCACAAGGCCACGGACATCCCCGTGATCGAGGACGCCGGCACGCGCCTGACGCTGATCGCCGGCACGTCGGACGGGCTGGTCTCGCCGGTGAAGACGTTCTCCGACATGGTCTATGCCGATATCGCCCTGGCCGATGGCGCGCGCTATCAGGTGAAGGCCGAACACATCGAGCGCGCGATCTACGTGGTCGGCGGCGAAGTGGAAGTGGTCGGCCAGACCGGCACTTTCGCCAAGGACGAACTGGTGGTGTTCAAGCCCGGCGCCGAAGTGATCCTGCGCGCCCGGGGGCAGACCCGCATCATGCTGCTGGGCGGCGAACCGCTGCCCGAAAAGCGCAACATCTTCTGGAACTTCGTCTCGTCCTCAGCCGAACGGATCGAGCAGGCCAAGGAAGACTGGAAGGCCGGCCGCTTCGCCCGCGTTCCCGGCGAAAGCGAATTCATCCCCCTGCCGGCCTGACCGCCCGCCCGTTTTCAGGAGAAATCCCATGGTTCACGGCACCGCCCATATCGGCAAGGACCGCTACCGCACCGAGATCGAGGTCGACGGCCACCGCATCGTGGCCGACGAACCGCCCGCGCTCGGCGGCGCCAATGCCGGCCCGGCGCCCTATGACCTGATCCTGGCGGGGCTCGGCGCCTGTACCGCGATCACGCTGCGCATGTATGCCGATCGCAAGCAGTGGCCACTCGAATCGCTCGACGTGGCGCTGCGCCTCACCGGCGGCAAGGACGATCGCCGGATCGAACGCGTCCTGACCATCGCCGGGCTGGACGCGGACCAGCAGGCGCGCCTGGCCGATGTGGCCGAACGCACCCCCGTCACGCTCACGCTGAAGGGCGGCATCGCGATCGACACGCGGCTGGCCTGAACGGCCCGGCCCGGCTTTAGCTCTCCCGCCTTTCGTCATTGCGAGGGGCGAAGCCCCGCGGCAATCCAGAGCGGTATGCGGGCCAAAGCGGCACGCGGGGCACTGGATTGCTTCGCTTACGCTCGCAATGACGATGCGGATGCCGTCCGCCTCTATCCCGCCGCCAGCTTGCGCCCTTTCGCCCCGGCCGCCACGGTGAAGCGCGCCAGCCGGCTTTCGGTATAGCGCGGCTCCAGCACGGTGGAGACGGCCAGGTAATCGGCCACGGCCTGCGCGGGCGTCAGCGTCAGCAGGACATAGCCCTTGGCGCGCTGGTCGCAGAACACCACTTCGGGGCTGGCTTCGCGCAGCATCTCGCCCAGCGGCACCGCCGGCATCTCGTCGCCGATCGAGGGGCTGGTGATCGACGAGGTGCCGAATTCCACCGCCACCGCGGTGCCGGCGTCGTCCGCCAGATTGGTGGCCCAGAAGGCGTGGCTGTCGCCCGCCAGCACCAGCGGTTCGCTGCCGGCGCGGCGGAAGCTGGCATAGAGCCGCTCGCGCGCCGCCGGATAGCCATCCCACGCATCGAGGTTGAACGGCACCCCGGCGCGGTAGCCGGCCTGCGCGGCTTCCGCCCGCCGCCGCGCGCGGGGCGACATCGCCGCCAGCATCGCCGCCGCCTTGTCCGGCCCGAACTGCTTGTCCAGATCGGGGCCGTTGATCCGGCCCATGTTCACCTGGTTGCCGATCACCTGCCAGGGCGTGCCCGCCTTGACCGAGTCGGCCAGCTCGCGCTCCACCCAGGCGCGCTGCGGTTCGCCCAGCATCTCGCGGTCCGGGCGGTTGCGCTCGGCCAGCACGGCGGCGATGTCCTCGGTGGCCGGCACCCCGTCCTTATGTTCCGCCTGATGGCTGCGCGCCAGCAGCCGCGTTTCCACCATCAGCAGCGTGGCCAGATCGCCGAAGGCGAAGCTGCGGTTGATCGCTTCCCACGGCTGGCCCGGGCGGGGATCGCGGATCGGCAGCCATTCGAAATAGGCCTGCATCGCCGCCGCCTTGCGCTTGCCCCAATCGCCCTCGGCGGCGGGCTGGTGGTTTTCCGCGCCGCCGATCCAGCTGTCGTTCGCGGTTTCGTGATCGTCCCACACGCAGATGAACGCGGCGCGGGCGTGCGCGGCCTGCAGCATCGGATCCCGCTTGTAGAAGGCGTGGCGCGCGCGGTAGTCGGCCAGCGTCACCACTTCGTGCGCCGGCTCCACGATCCGGCCGATTTTCCGCCCGATCGCCGCGCCATAGCCGTCCGCGCCGTATTCGTAGATGTAATCGCCCAGGTGGATCACCGCGTCGAGCCGGTCGCGCCTGGCCAGCGCGTCATAGGCGTTGAAGAACCCGCCGGGATAGAGCTGGCAAGTCACCACCGCGAAGACCACGTCCGCGGTCGCGCCGCGGGGCAGTGTGCGGAAGCGGCCGGTGGGCGAGCGGGTGCCATCGGCCAGTTCGAACCAGTACCAGTAATCGGTGCCCGCCTGCAGCGTGGCCGGCTCCACCTTGACCGTGAAATCGCGCGCCGCGCGCGCGTCGGCCGCGCCGCTTTCCACCGGCGTGCCGCCCTCGCGCGCCGCCACGTGCAAGCGCACC
>NZ_DDFB01000102.1:0-31963 GCF_002336885.1 Novosphingobium sp. UBA1939
GCGTCCTTGGGCAGCGGCGCGGCGCTGGCGGCGGCGAGCAGATCGCCGACGGGCAGGCGGCGGCCGCCCTTGGTCTCGATCACCACGCCGCCGACGAGGTCGCAGCGCTCGGGCGGGATACCCCATTGCCGCGCCGCCGCGCCGACCAGCGCGGCACGGGCATTGGCAGCGGCCTGCCGCAGCGGCTTGTAGAGTTCGCGCACCGAGCTGGACCCGCCGGTGCCCTGATCGATCGGCGCGAAGCGCGCGCTGTCGCCCTCGGGGATGGTCACGGCCACTTGCGCGGGCGCCAGCCCCAGTTCCTCCGCCACCAGCATGGCCAGCGTGGTGAACACGCCTTGTCCCATCTCGGTCTTGGGCAGGGCGAGTGCGGCGCCCTCGGCCGTGACCGAAAGAAAGGCGTTGGCCGTCAGCGCGGCGGCCTTCGCGCCGGAGGCTCGGCCCAGCGGCACCACCAGCGCGAGACCCAGCGCGGCCGATCCGCGCAGCACACCCCGGCGCGAGAGCCCGGTAGCGCCGCCGCTCATGCCTTGCCTCCCGCCGCCGCCAGCTTCACCGCCTTGCGGATGCGCGGGTAGGTGCCGCAGCGGCACAGATTGCCGCTCATCCCCGCCTCGATCGCCTCGTCATCGGGCGCGGGGTTGGCCTTGAGCAGCGCGGCGGCGGCGATCAGCTGGCCCGGCTGGCAATAGCCGCACTGGACCACGTCGGCTTCGACCCACGCGTCTTGCAGGCGCTTGCCCAGCGGATCGTCGCGCAAACCCTCGATCGTGGTGACCGGCTGGCCGATGAACGCGCGGGCCGGGGCCTGGCAACTGAAGAAGCGTTCACCGCCCATCAGCACGCTGCATGCGCCGCAGAGCCCCGCGCCGCAGCCGAACTTGGTGCCGGTCAGTCCGATCACGTCACGCAGCACCCACAGCAGCGGCATGTCGATGGCACTGGCGTCCACCGTCACCTGTTTGCCGTTGACTGTCAGCGAATAGCTCATGCCCATGTCCCCGTCTGACGCCCCCCGTTTTGGCGTCCGGACCGCACTATGCGGCGAGCCGCAGCCCAAGCAAAACCCTTATATGCGGAACCTGCCTTGGCCGCCGCTTGACTTTGCTTGGCGGTCTGGCCGATTGGTCCCTTCGTTATCGGCATTTTGAGGAGAGTAGGGGAGCCAATGCGACGCGGCTGGTCCCTGACATTGCAAAAGCGGATCCGGCCCGCCGGGTCGACGCCGCTCTACATGCAACTCGCTCATGCGCTGATTCACGAGATCGAGCGGGGGCGGCTCCAGCCGGGGTCGCCGCTGCCCAGCAGCCGGGAACTGGCCACCGAACTGGGCTTCAACCGCAAGACGGTGGTGACCGCCTACGAGGAGCTTGTCGCGCAAGGCTGGCTGGAAACGGCGGACCGCAAGGGGACCGCGGTCGCGACCCGCTTGCCGCGTGGCCGACCGGAAACCCCCGAAAGCAGCCCGCCGATCGGGCGCCAGCCGATCTATCGCTTCGTGCCGCCTCCTTCGCGGCCGATCGCCGTTCCGCCCGGGCGGCTCATCAAGCTGGACGAAGGCAGCCCCGACGGCAGCCTGTTTCCGCCCGAGGCGCTGGCGCGCGCCTTCCGCACCGCCGCGCTCTATGCCGCGCGGCGGCAGCAGCTGGGCTATCGCGATCCCTGCGGCAGCGAGCGGCTGCGCTCCGGGCTGGCGGCGATGCTGCGCGAGGAGCGCGGCCTTGTGGTGCGCGAGGAGAACGTCTGCGTCACGCGCGGCAGCCAGATGGGCATCGCGCTCGCCGCGCGGCTGCTGGCCCGCCCCGGCGCGGTCGCGCTGGCCGAGGCGCTGACTTACGAGCCGGCGGTGGCCGCTTTCCAGGCCGCCGGGGTGCCGGTGCTGCCGGTGGCGCTGGACGACGAGGGGATCGATGTCGACGCGGTGGAACGGGCTTGCCGCAACCAGCAGGTCTGCGCGGTGTTCGTCACTCCGCACCACCAGTTTCCGTCCACCGTTTCGCTCGCCCCGGAACGGCGCCTGCGCCTGGTCGAGCTGGCCCGTCAGTTCGGCTTCGCGATCATCGAGGACGATTACGATCACGAGTTCCGCTTCGGATCGCAGCCGCTGCTGCCGATGGCCGCCTATGCGCCGGACGTGGTGATCTATGTCGGATCGCTGTCCAAGCTGCTGCTGCCGGCGCTCCGGGTCGGCTATATCGTGGCGCCCGCGCCGGTCATCGCCGCCGCGGCGCACCAGGTTTCGATCAGCGATGGCATGGGCAACAGCCTGACCGAGGACGCCATCGCCCTCCTGCTTGAGGAAGGCGAGGTGCGCCGCCACGCGCGCAAGGCGACGCGCGTCTATGGCGCGCGGCGCGATGCCCTGGCGCAGGCGGTGCGCGATGCGTTGGGCGATTTCGTGAGCGCGCGGTTGCCGGCGGGGGGGCTGGCGATGTGGCTGGAATTCCTCGATCTCGACGCCCTGGCCCGGATCGAGGCCGGCGCGCCCGCCGCCGGCATCACCTTCGCCGCGTCCGCTTCCTACCGGCTGGCCCCCGATGCCCCGCACGGGCTGCGGCTCGGGTTCGCGAGTTACCCCAGCGAACGGACGGTGGAAGCCGTGCGCATACTGGGGCATCTGGGCCACAGTTGATCCGCTGGCGACACTGGTCCCCTTGCTTTTGCCGATCTGGCGCTTTTTTCGGGCCAATCGCTTGGTGACAACGTCGCCATGGACTTTCCTTCCGGAACCAACGGCGATCTTGCCGATCTTGTGGCCGCCTATCCGCTGGCCTGGCTCACCAACAGCGGGCCGGACGGCTTCTTCGCCACGCCGTTGCCGCTGATCGCCGAAACGGGGGCGGATGGCGCCATCGTCGCGCTGATCGGCCACTGTTCGCGCCGCAACGCGCAAGTGGCCGCGTTGCGCGCCGATCCGCGCGCGCAGATCCTGTTCATGGGGCCGCAGGGCTATGTCTCGCCCGCGCTGGTGTCGCGGCCGCACTGGGCGCCGACCTGGAACTTCGCGGTCGCGGCCTTCGAGGTGACGGTTGCATTCGGGGAAGACAGCGAGACTCTGCCGGCTGTCCGCCTGCTGACCGCGCACGCCGAAGCACCGCAGTCCCCGCCCTGGCAGGTCGAGGATGCCGGCGAGCGATTGCCAAATCTGCTATCAAGAATCATTAGCTTTCGTGCGACGGTTCACGCTACGGACGCGCGATTCAAGCTGGGCCAGGAAGAAGACGTCGACGTGCTGAGGGAAATCCTGGCGGCCTATCCCGATCCGGTGATGGCCGGCTGGATGCGGCGGCTCAACGCCGACCGCCTGGAAACGGACGATGCGGAAGCGATCATCGGGGAGACAGGATAGCCGAAGCGGGCGATCCATGACATTCAGAGGGGAATAGACATGAGGACCACACTGCACCTTGCCTGCCTTGCCGGCGTTTCCATGCTGGCCATGGCGGCCGCACCGGCGCTGGCCGCCGAAGATGCCGCCGAAAACGGCCTGGGCACGATCGTCGTGACCGCGACCAAGCGCGCCATCGCACTCGACCAGACGCCGATCGCCGCCAGCGCGGTATCGGGCAAGGATCTGGCCGCCGCCAACGCGCAAAGCCTGTCGGACTATATCACCCGCCTGCCCGGCGTGGTGTTCAACGATTACCAGCCCGGCGTTTCCGAAGTGATCATCCGTGGCATCTCGGCCACGACCTATCACGAACAGGGCCAGACCACGGTCGGCTACTACCTCAACGAAGTGCCGCTGGTCGAACCGGGCTTCCCGATCGGCATTCCCGATGTGGACACCTTCGATCTCAACCGCGTGGAAGTGCTGCGCGGCCCGCAGGGCACGCTGTTCGGCTCGTCCACGCTGGGCGGCCTTGTCAACTACGTGGTCAACACCGCGGATACGAGCAAGATCGACGCGGCGGCATCGGGCCTGATCGGTTCGACCAAGAATTCGCACGGCGAAGTGAACTACGCGGCCAAGGCGATGGTCAACGTGCCGCTGATTGCCGACAAGCTGGCGGTGCGCCTGGTCGCGCTGCAGCGCTTTGATGCGGGCTATCTCGACAATCCCGGCACCGGCGTGCGCGGCAGCAACGATTTCCGCACGCGGGGCCTGCGCGGCTCGATCGTGCTGACGCCGACCAGCGCGACCAAGATCAGCTATCTGTCCTCGTGGCAGGATACCTATCTCGAGGACCAGACCTACCTCGATCTCGACCATCCCTATACCCGCAACACCGCGCGGGCCGAACCGCAGAAGACGCGCTTCTGGATGAACTCGCTGCGGCTCGATCAGGATCTGGGCGGCGCGGAACTCACCGCCATCGGTTCCATCGTGGAAAAGCACAATTTCACCCAGTTCTCGTACCCCTATTACTACGTGACGGGCGTGACCACCGGATCGGGCGCGGCCTATTCGGCGGGCAATGCCAATGCCAACATCAAGACCGCCGAAGTCCGTCTGGCCTCGAAGGGTGACGGGCCGTTCCGCTACCTGATCGGTGCCAGCTACATGGCGGCCAAGAAGTTCAGCTACGACCAGATCTTCCAGAACGGCGCGGCGGCCACCATCAACGCCAACCCTGCCTCGTTCGGCGGCTTTTCGGGCAGCGTGCTGGCACCGGGCGATCGCATCTATGGCTATGCATCCGATACCTACAACGAGGATATCGGCCTGTTCGGCGAAGTGAGCTACGCGATCCGTCCCAGCATCGAGATCACGTTCGGCGGCCGCTATTTCTGGAACAAGTACAACGCCACGGTGACCAACCAGGCGGGCGCGCTGGGCGGCTATCCGGGCGGCTACAGCCCGGTCGATGCCACCGGCCGCGTGTCCAACAAGGAAGACGGCTTCACTCCCAAGGTGACCATCACGGCCCGTCCGACCAAGGACTTCCTGGCCTATGCCACCTATTCGGAAGGCTATCGCGTCGGCGGCATCAACCCCAACGCCGGCCTGCTGCCGACCATTCCGGTCAAGTACAACAGCGACCGGGTGAAGAACTACGAAGCGGGCGTGAAATTCCACGCGTTCGACGGCAAGCTCTATGTGGAAGCCACCGTCTTCAACATCGACTGGAAGGGCATCCAGGCCCGCCTGTTCGGCCCGGCGCCTTCGTACTATTCCTACGTCTCGAACGCCGGCAGCGCCAACGTGGTCGGTGGCGAACTGGCGGCCACCTGGCAGATTGCCAAGGTCGCCAGCTTCAGCACCAGCGTAACGCGGCAGGACGCGCGCCTCACCGCGTTCCTGCCCGATACCTTCGCGGTCGGCGGCGGCTATGCTTCGGGCTCGGTCCTGCCGGGTTCGTCGAAGTGGTCGGTGGCGAACAACCTCAAGTTCGATTTCGAGGACGTGGCGTTCAAGCCCTCGTTCGAAGTGGCGCACCGTTACCTGTCGTCGGCGCCGGTGGCGTTCGGCAACACGGCGACGCGCGGCAACTTCAACATCATCGACCTGCGCGCCGGGGTAACGCTGATGGACAAGGTGCGCGTGCTGGTCTTCGCCAACAACGTGTTCGACAAGTTCGGCATCCTCAACGCGCCGTTCACGTCGCAGGCGACTCCGGCGGGATCGATCGTGCGGCCGCGCACGGTGGGCCTGCGGCTCGACTGGTCGCTCTGATGCGCCGCGTTGCCGTCTTCATCGCGGCAACGCTGGCTCTTGTGGCCGGGCCTCTTCGCGCCGAAGAGGCCCGGCAACTTGCCTATGACGCGACCGAGGCAACCTGGGCACAGCCGGCGCTTTCCCCGGACGGCGCGTGGCTGTGGTTCGATCTGCTGGGCGACATCTACCGGATGCCCGCCACTGGCGGCGATGCGCAGGCGGTGCTGGCCGGGCCTGCCTTCGAGCGCAACCCGGTGCCTTCGCCCGACGGGCGCTGGATCGCCTTCATTTCCGACCGGTCGGGTGTCACCAACCTGTGGGTCGCGCGCAGCGACGGCACCGACGCACGGCAACTGACGCACGATACCGCGCTCGTCCTGATGACCTCGCCGGCCTGGGCGCCGGACGGGAAAAGCGTCTATGTCAGCCGCGCCGTCCACGCGGTGCTGGCGTTCGAACTGTGGCGCGTTCCCGTCGATGGCGGCCCGCCCGCGCTGGTCGTGGCGGCCCAGCCCGGCGGCAATGAAGGGTGGGACGATCGTATCAATGCCATGGGCGCGGCCCCGTCGCCCGACGGGAAAGCGGTGTGGTACGCGACCAAGCTGGGCCACACCTGGACCGAGAAGGACCCACCCACCTGGTCGATAGCGCGCCGCGATCTCGCCACCGGCGCGGTCGAGACGGTGATTCCCGGCGGGATGCATCCGGTGCTCTCGCCCGATGGCCGATTCCTGGCCTATGCCGCGCGGCGCGATGGCGGCGAAACCGGCCTGCGCCTGCGTACCCTCGCGACCGGGGAGGATCGCTGGATCGCCTGGCCGATCGACCATGACGGGCAGGAAGGCGGCTACTACTACGATCTCACCCCGGGCTACCGCTTCACCCCCGACGGCAAGGCCATGGTGATGGCGCGCGATGGCGGCTTCATACGGCTCGATCTTGCGACCGGAAAGCAGCAGGCGATCCCGTTCCGCGCGCCGGTGCGGCTGGCGCTTGCCCCGCAAAGCCGCGTGCGCCAGCGGGTGGAGGACGGCGCCGAGGTCCGGACGCATCTGGCCGAAGGCGCCGCGCTGTCGCCGGACGGCCGGCGGATCGCTTTCACCGCGCTGGGCGCGCTTTACATCGCCGATGCGCAAGGCGACGCCCCGCCGCGCAAGCTGTTCGACGGCAACGCTTTCCAGCCGGCCTGGTCGCCCGACGGCCGCTCGCTGGCCTTCCTGCGCTGGACCGCCGAGCAGGGCGGCGGAATCTGGACGATCGACGCCGCCGGAGGCGCGCCGCGCCCCGCCGGCCCGCAAGGCGCCTACTGGTCCGAACCGCTGTGGGATCGCGACGGCAAAAGCCTGATCGCGCTGCGCGCCGCGCAATTCGATCGCCTCCACGCATCGGACGAACTGGCCCCGTCGTGGCCGGTCGACGTGGTGCGCCTTTCCCCCGCTGGCGCCGCGACGGTCATCGGCCATGGCGCTGGCCTGCGCGCGCTTCAGCGGACGGCCGATGGCCGCCTGTTCGTCCAGGCCGACGGCGCGCTCAAGGAAGTGCTGGCGGACGGCACGCTGGTGGCTCGCGCGACCGTCGTCGCCCGGGCAATGGGGCAATATGTCAAGGAACCGCGCCCGGTCGAGGAACTGCGCCTGTCGCCTGACGGGCGAACGCTGGCGGCGCGCACCGCGTTCGAGCTGCACCTTTTGCCGATGCCCGCCGATGCCAAGCCGGTGAACCTGATGGACGCCGTGCCCGGCCACCGCCAGATCACCCGGATCGGTGCCGATACGATGCGCTGGGACGGCGATGGCCTGTCGTGGACGGTCGGGCCGTTCTGGCGTCACGCCGCCTCGGCCGGGGCGCTGGCCGCAGCCGACCCCGAAGCCGCCGCGAACCCGCGCGATCTGTCGGTGCGGGTGCTGCGTGCCCTGCCGGCGCAGGCGCAACTGCTGCGCGGCGCTACCGTGCTGACGATGGACCATGGGACGGTCATCGCCAACGCCGACCTGCTCATAACCGGCGACCGCATCGCCGCGATCGGCCCGCGCGGGTCCATCCCGGTTCCGGCCGGCGCGCGGGTTCGCGAACTGGACGGCAAGTTCGTCATGCCCGGCCTGATCGACGCGCACGCCCACTTCTTCCCGATCCCGCGCGGGGTGCATGACGGCACGCACTGGGAATTCCCCACGCTGCTGGCCTATGGCGTCACCTCGGTGCTGGAAGTGCAGCCGTTCACGCCGGACATCTTCGCCTATGGCGACCGGATGGACGCCGGGCTTTCCACGGGGCCGCGCCTGTTCAGCACCGGTCCCGGCGTGTTCGTGAACAGCGCCATCACCTCGCAGGCCGTGGCCGAACAGGTGCTGACGCGCTATCGCGACGCCTACCGCACGCGCAACATCAAGAGCTACATGGTCGGCGACCGGGCCGCGCGGCAATATATGGCGGCGGCGTCGCGCAAGCTGGGCATGATGCCCACCACCGAAGGCGCGGCGGATTTCATGCTGGAGTTGACTCACGCCATCGACGGCTTTTCCGGCAATGAGCACAACCTGCCGGTCACGCCCATCCACGATGATGTGATCCACCTCTTCGCCGCCAGCGGCATTGCCTACACGCCGACGCTGACCGTGCTTTACGGCGGCGCGCCGATGCTGTTCGCCGATATCCAGAACGATCGCCCGCAGGACGATCCGCGCCTGCGCCGGTTCACCCCGCCGTTCGTGCTGGCCGCCAAGCTGCGCGATCGGCACTGGACGCCGCCCGAATGGCAGACCTGGCGGCGCTTTGCCGAAGACGCGATGCGGTTGCGTCGCGCCGGCACGCTGGTCGGCGTGGGCAGCCATGGCGAGATGCAGGGCATCGGCGTCCACTGGGAAATGGCCGCGTTCGTCGCGGGCGGCGCCAGCCCGCAGGAGGCGCTGGAAATGGCCACGATCGACAATGCCGCGATCATCGGCCGACCGGATGATCTGGGCAGCGTGACGCCCGGCAAGCTCGCCGATCTGGTGGTGCTCGATGCCGATCCGCGGGCCGACATCGCCAACGCCCGGCGCATCGCGCTGGTGCTGCGGGGCGGCATCGCGTTCGACGGCACCACGCTGGCGCGGGACGGCGAAAGCCCGCCCGCGCCGTGGTGGCGCGAAGAGTCATCCGGGGCGGCTGCGCGATGAAGCCCGCCACGCTGCGCGCCTGGAGCAAGGTGCATACCTGGTCCAGCCTGATCTGCACGCTGTTCATGCTGATCCTGGCACTCACCGGCCTGCCGCTGGTGTTTCACGACGAGATCGACGGCATCGGCAAACCGGAACGGATCGAACGCTGGAACGATGCCGAACTGGTCACGCTCGACCGCGCGATCACCGCCGCGCTTGCGCTGGAGCCGGGCGCCGTGCCGATCTACCTCAGCTTCGACGAGGATCGTCCGGTGGTGAACCTTACCAGCGGTCCGGTCGGCGATGCGCCGGAGACGGCCATGCGCTTCCACCCGATCGACCGGCGCACCGCCGCGCCGCCGCAAGGCGAAGCGCCCGGCGGCGGGGTGATGGACGTGGTGCTCGATCTTCACAAGGACCTGCTGCTGGGCACGGTGGGTGAATACTTCGTCGGCGCGATCGGCCTGTGTTTCGTGCTGGCGCTCGTTTCGGGCGTCGTGCTGTACGCTCCGTTCGCGCGCAAGGCGGGCTTCGCCAGCGTGCGCAAGGCCAAGACGGCGCGCACGCGCTGGCTCGACTGGCACAACCTGATCGGCGGCGTCACGCTCGCCTGGGCGCTGGTGGTGGGGCTGACCGGCACGATCAACACCCTGGCCGAGCCGATCACGGCGTGGTGGCGCGCCGATGCGCTGGCCCATCTGGCGCGCGACCGTGCCGGGCCGATCGCGCCCTATCGCCCCGGCATTGCCGACGCGGCGCTGCGCAACGCGCAGGCGGCCGTGCCGGGGATGCGCGTACAGTTCATCGCCTTTCCCGGCGCGGCCTTCAGCAGCCGCGATCATCTGGCGGTCTATCTGCAGGGCGCAACGCCGCTGACCGCGAAGCTGCTGACGCCGGTCATGGTCGATGCGCGCACCGGCAAGGTCGATGGCGTGGCCCCGATGCCCTGGTACATGAAGGCGCTGCTGCTCGCGCAGCCACTGCACTTTGGCGATTATGGCGGCATGGCGATGAAGCTGCTGTGGGCGGTGCTCGACCTTGTCAGCATCGTCGTGCTGGGCAGCGGTCTCTACCTGTGGCTGCGCAAGCCGCGCGCCGCGCGCCGGAGCCGCGCGGCATGACGCGCCACCCGCTCGTGCCGATCGCGGCGATCGCCCTCGTCAGTTTCGCCGGACTCGTCATCGGCCTGACCGGCGATGGCTGGGAAGATGCCGCCGCCGCGCTGGGCCTCGCCCTGTCCGTGGCGCCGATTGGCGTGGCGCTGCTGCGCCGCTGAGGATCCGGCATCGTTCGTCATTGCGAGGGGGAAGCCCCGCGGCAATCCAGGGCGGTACGCGAGGCCCTGGATTGCTTCGCTACGCTCGCAATGACGAAGCGGGGTAGTGGCGTTCCGCTCTATCCGAAGCGTTGGGTGCCGCCCACCACGGTGCGCAGCACCTTGACCTGGGGGATCGTTTCCGGATCGATCCGGAACAGGTCGTGGTCGAACACCGCGAAATCGGCTTGCATTCCAGGCATGATCGCGCCGCGCTGCCGCTCCACCCGGCCCGCGTAGGCCGCTTCGCGGGTATAGCCCCGCAGCGCCTGGGCCATCGTGATGCGCTGTTCGGGATACCAGCCATGCGGGTTCAGTCCGTCGATCGTCTCGCGCGTCACCGCCGCGTAGATGCCGGTCAGCGGATCGAGCGGGGCCACCGGCCAGTCGGACCCGAAGCAGACGTGCGCGCCCGAGCGCACCATGGACCCGACCGCGAAGCTGGTGCGCAGCCGCTCGGGGCCGACGCGCCGCACCGCCCAGCGCCCGTCGTCAATCGCGTGGTAGGGCTGCATCGAGGCGATCACGCCCTGTTTGGCGAACCGTCCGATCGCTTCCTCGCGCAAGTGCTGGGCGTGTTCGACGCGGAAGCGCCGGTCGCGCGCGCCATTGGCCTTGGCGACCGCCGCCATCGTGTCCAGCACGATGTCGTTCGCCTCGTCGCCGATGGCATGGGCGGTCACCTGCAGCCCGGCCTTGTCCGCGCCGGTCATCCAGGCCTTCAGGTCCTTGGGGTCGGTCACCATGATGCCGTGCGCGTGCGGTTCGTCGAGATAGGGCAGATACATCAGCGCGGTGCGCGAACCGAGCGATCCGTCGAACACCACCTTGCACCCGCCCCAGCGCACCCAGTCATCGCCGCGCCCTTCCTGCGCGACGATGGCGGCCTGCCGTTCCCAGTCCTTCAGCGGCGTGAAGTTGTAGAAGCGCATCCCCGTTTCGCCCTGCGCGCGCAGGCGGCGGGTGTTCTCGAAGGTGGACCAGTCGAGTTCGGGCACGTGGACTTCGGTCACGCCCTTGCTCAGGCCCAGGGCGATGCCCTGCCGCAGGGCGGCGTCCAGCCGGGCCTCGCTCGGCTTCGCGATCGCGCGCAGGACCAGATCCTTGGCCGCGTCCTTGACGATGCCGGTCGGCTCCCCGTTCTCGTCGCGCAGGATCACGCCTCCGGGCATGTCCGGGGTGTTGCGGTCGATCCCCGCCAGCTTCAGCGCCAGCGAATTGCACAGGATCATGTGCAGGTCATAGCGGATCACCGCCACGGGCGTATCGGGCGTCACCGCGTCGATCCACTGGCGCGTGGGCATCTTTCCGCCCCAGCGGTCCTGATCCCAGTTGCCGCCTTCCAGCCATTCGCCCTTGGGCAGCGCGCGCGCGGCCTGCGCGATCCGCTGCACGAATTCGTCGGGCGTCGCCGCATCGCGCAGGGAGGGTTGCGACAGCGCCATCGACCCGATGGTGAAATGGGTATGGCAATCGATCAGCCCCGGCGTCACGAACGCGCCTTGCAGGTCGATGACCTGCGTGCGCGGGCTGGACGCGGCGCGCACCGCATCCTTACCGATGGCGACGATATGCCCGCCGGCTACGCCGATGGCGTCGGTGCGCACGTCCGGTCCCGCGCCGGTCCACACCGCCGCATTGACGTACGCCACCTCCACCCCGCCGCGCGCGGCGGCCCAGACCCGCGCCGGCACGGCCGCCGCGACGATGGCGTTGAGCGAACCCGATACGAACGCGCGGCGCGTGACCATGATGCTGCCTTCCTGCTTTTTGCAACGATCATGGCATCTTCAGCGCGAAACGTCATGCTTCGGCGTCCAGCTACGGAATTGTCCGGGGGCCAGCGTCAGCCGCAGTGCCGTTCGCAAAGTTCGCACAAGGCATGGATGATCCCGCGCACCACGGGGTCGCGCAGGCTGTAGAAGCGGGTCTGCGCGGCGCCCCGGGTGTTGACCGCGCCTTCGTCCCGCAGCAGCGCCAGGTGTTGCGAGACGGAGGATTGCGACAGGCCCGACAGCTCGACCAGTTCATTGACCGATACCTCGCCCTCATCCATCCGGCACAGCATCAGCAGGCGCTCTGGATGGCTCATCAGCTTCAGCCGCGCCGCCATCGCGTTGGCGTTGGATTTGAGGTCCGAACGATCGGCCAGTGTCATGATGGAGAATCCGCCAGAGGATGGCCGTCATCGCGCAGGACGATGTAGATCGCGGGAATCACGAGGACGGTGAGCAGGGTCGAGGACGCCAGCCCGAACAGCAGCGAGATGGCGAGGCCCTGGAAGATCGGATCGGTCAGGATTACCGAAGCGCCGATCATGGCCGCGGCCGCTGTCAGCACGATCGGCTTGAAGCGGATCATTCCGGCCTCCAGCAAGGTCTGGCGCAGGCTCTTGTCCGGCGATCGGGTGTGCCGGATGAAATCGACGAGCAGGATCGAATTGCGCACGATGATGCCGGCCAGCGCGATGAAGCCGATCATCGACGTGGCGGTGAACGGCGCCCGGAACAGCAGGTGGCCAAGCACGATCCCGACCAGAGTCAGCGGGATCGGGGTCAGGATCACCAGCGGGATCGTGAAGCTGCGAAACTGGCCCACGACCAGCACGTAGATGCCCAGTAGCGCGACCATGAACGCCCCGCCCATGTCGCGAAAGGTCACCCAGGTGATTTCCCATTCGCCGTCCCACAGCAGCGACGGCCTGCTTTCGTTCTCCGGCTGGCCGTGCAGGATGACGTCGGGCCTGGTCAGGCCGTGCGCCTGCCAGTCGAAGCTGTCGATGGCATCGTCAACCGCCAGCATGCCATAGATCGGTGCTTCGTAGCGCCCGGCGAGTTCGGCCGTGACCATCGTTGCTCCGCGCCCGTCGCGCCGGAATATCGCTTGTTCACCCGGCACCATCTTCGCCGTGGCCAGTTCGCCCAGCTCGATCAACTGCCCGGACGGTGTCGTCGCGACGGGGGTTGCCGCCAGTGCCGACGACCATGACCGTTGCGATTGATCGAGCGAAAGCTCGATAGGCAAGGGATCGTGATCGGCCGCGCGGGGAGCGTAGCCGACGACCTGTGTGCCCAGCAGTGCCCCGATGCTGTCAAAGAGCTGGCGTTCGGACAGGCCGTAGTGATCGAGCTTCGCGCGGTCAGGGATCAGTTTCAGCGTGGGCCGGGGCGCGCCGAAGCTGTTGTCCACATCGACGATATAAGGCACCGACCGGAAGATCGTCTCCACCTGCTTCGCCGTCTTTTGCCGCGTTGCCTCGTCGGGGCCGTAGATTTCGGCGAGCAAGGTGGCGAGCACCGGCGGCCCCGGCGGCGTTTCGACCACCTTGAGCGACCCGCCCGCCGGCAGGGCAATGGCCCGGAGCTTCTCGCGCAGCGCCACCGCGATCTCGTGGCTTGAGCGCGAGCGGTCGCCCTTGGGCAGAAGCGTGACCATCAGGTCGCCCATTTCGGGCTGGTTGCGCAGGAAGTAGTGCCGCACCAGCCCGTTGAAGTTGAACGGCGCGGACGTGCCGGCATAGGCTTCCATCGACACGACTTCGGGCACGCCGCGCGCCACGGCCGCCGCCTGCTCCAGCACGCGCGACGTCATTTCCAGGCTGGTGCCTTCGGGCAGGTCGGCAACGAGCTGGACCTCGCTCTTGTTGTCGAAGGGCAGCAGCTTCACGGTCACGGCCTTGAAGTAGAACATCGAGCAGGCGACGAGGGTGGCCACGCCCACGCCGATCAGGAAGCGCTTGGCGCTTTGCGGCGTGGCGATCACGCGGGCGGCATAGCGCTTGTAGAGCGCGCCCAGCTTGCCCCCGTGTTCGTCCCCGTGGCCCTGCGACAGCGTCTGGCGCGCGAAGCGGATCATCAGCCAGGGCGCGATGATGACGGCGACGAAGAAGGAGAAGATCATCGCGGCGGAGGCGTTGATCGGGATCGGCGCCATGTACGGCCCCATCAGGCCCGACACGAACAGCATCGGCAAAAGCGCGGCAACGACGGTCAGCGTGGCGATGACCGTCGGGTTGCCGACTTCGGCGACCGCCTCGACCGCGGCGGTGATGCGGTCGCGGCCGTCGTGCATGCCCCAGTGCCGGGCGATGTTCTCGATCATGACGATCGCGTCGTCGACCAGAATCCCGATCGAGAAGATCAGGGCGAACAGGCTGACGCGGTTGATCGTGAAGCCCATCACGTTCGAGGCGAACATGGTCAGCATGATCGTTGTGGGAATGACGATCGCCGTCACGCCGGCTTCGCGCCAACCGATCGCGAATCCGATCAGGATGACGATCGATACCGTGGCCAGGGCGAGGTGGAAGATCAGCTCGTTGGCCTTTTCGTTGGCGGTTTCGCCGTAATTGCGCGTGACGGCGACATCGACGCCAGCCGGGATCAGCTTGCCCTTGAGCGTGTCGATGCGTTGCACCACCTGTTCGGACACGGTCACCGCGTTGGCGCCCGCCCGCTTGGCGACGGCAAGGCTGACGGCGGGCGCCATCGACCACACGCCTTTTCCGTCCTTGGTGTCGGCCCTGGCCCAGCGCCAGGAACGGGACTGGTCCTGCGTTGGCGCCTGTTCCACGCGCGCCACGTCGCCCAGCAGGACCGGGGCGCCCGTCGCCGAGCGGACGGTCAGCGCGGAAAGCTCCTGCGCATCGCGGAGCGTCTGCCCAGCCACGACCAGCGCGGCCGATCCGTTTTCGCGCACGGTGCCCGCGGGGAAGGCGCGGTTCGCCTGCGAGACGGCTTCGATCAGGTTGCCCAGAGGCACGCGGTAGAGCGCCAGCCTGGCCGGATCGGGGATCACGCGCAGCGCCATGCGCTGGCCGCCGGTAATGAAGGTAAGGCCGACGTCATCGACCTTGGCGACCTCGGTCCTGAGCTTGCCGGCCAGTTCGGCCAGTGCCTGATCGTCCCATTGGCCGGCGCCGCCGTGCTTCGGCGTCAGGGTCAGCACCACGATGGGCACGTCGTTGATCCCGCGCACCGTCACTTGCGGCGCGGGAATGCCCACGGGAATGCGATCCTTGTTGGCCTCGATCTTCTCGTTGATGCGGATCGCGGCGTCTTCGGGGTTGGAGCCGACGAGGAAGCGCGCCGTGACCATCACGCCGTTGTCCTGCGCCTGGGTATAGACGTGCTCCACGCCGTCCACGCTCTTGACGATCGTTTCCAGCGGCTTGGCCACCAGTTCCACGGCCTGCGAGGCCGATAGCCCCGGCGCCTGGACCATGATGTCGACCATCGGCACCTTGATCTGCGGCTCCTCTTCGCGCGGGATCGTGATCGTGGCGATGAGGCCGACGATGATCGCGGCGAGCAGGAACAGGGGGGTGAGCGGCGACTGGATCGTGGCGCGCGTCAGCCTGCCGGAAATGCCCAGGTTCATTTGCGGTCGGCTCCCTTGCCCGTGTCCGCGACGATCGTGTCGCCCGGATTGGCGCCGGAAAGGATTTCGACCCTGTCCGCCTGTTCGGCGGGCGCGGTCTGGACGGGAACCTGGGTTGCGCTGCCGTCCTTGGCCAGAACGGTCAGGTAATCGATGCCATAGCGCGTGGTGACGAAACGGGCCGGGACGACCAGCGCCTTGCGCGTCCCGATCTCGACGCGCGCCGCTACGCGCCGCCCGATCAGGCTGTTGTCGATGCCCGGCATGTCGACGTCGGCCATCACCTTGCCGGCGTTGACCGACGGATAGACCTTGATCACCCGGCCTTCGCCCATGCCCGCCGCTGACACTCGCGATCCGGCATGGGCCTTGCCGGCGAGCGATTCGGGCATTTCGAGCCGGACGATCGTCGGCCCGGCGGTGATCACCGCGATGACCACGCCGGGCGCAACCGGCGCGCCGGCGGGCACGTCGGCGCGCAGCACCCTGCCAGCCGTTGGCGCGACGACCGTGCCTTGCCCCGCCACCGCGCCCACGGCGGCCTGCTGCGCTTGCGCGGCGCGGACCTGCGCCTGCGCCGCGCTGGCCGCTGCCTGCGCCTGATCGAGCCGGGCCTTGGCATAGACGCCGTTGTCGTGGAGGAACTTTACGCGCTGGAGGTCCGCCGCCGCCTGCGCCGCCTGCGCCTGCGCGGCCGCTGCCTGCGCGCCATAGGCGCCGGCCTGGAACCCTAGCTGGCTATCGACGATCCGGCCGATCGCCTGCCCTTTCGCAACCGTGTCCCCCGCCTTGACCGTCAGCGTGCTGAGGATGCCGGGGATGCGCGCCATCACCTGCGCCTGATCGACCGTGGCGATTTCGGCACTGACGTCCTGCCATGCCGTGGTGTCCTGCATGGCAAGGGTGAGGCGAGGGCCCGCGGGGGCCTTCGCCGTCTGCGTCGTCTCGCCGCTGTCGGCACAGCCGGCGAGAGGCAGGCCGAGCGCCGTCGCCATGCCGATGGCGGCGAAAGCAAACAGATGTCCCCGCATGTCCCTGTTCGTTCCGAAACCGAAAACCATGGCGTGCGCCTTCCTCCAGCGGGCTGCGCGCGGCGGTGGGCGACAGCCTCAATACATTATCACTTGCTCATATCCTAAATACCTTATATAAGTCAAGAACGATACATAGAGCGCCTGGAGTGATCCGGTCGATCGGGGTGAGCGCCGCGAGGGTCCAAGCCCGCCGCCGGCTTACGGGAGAATGAGCAATGTCGTTGCCGCAGATTATCGTTCTGGGTGCTGGGCTTGGGGGCACCATCGCCGCCTATGAAATCCGCGATGCCGTGAAGGGCAAGGCGCAGGTCATGGTGGTCAATGACCAGGACGACTACTGGTTCGTGCCGTCGAACCCGTGGGTTGCGGTGCGGTGGCGCGAACCGGACGCGATCAAGGTGCATCTGCCGCCGATCATGGCCAGGAAAGGAATCGGGTTCACCTCCGTCGGAGCGCGTCGCGTCCACCCTGCCGAGAACCGCGTCGAGCTGAACGACGGAACCTCGCTGCTTTACGACTATCTGGTTATCGCGACCGGCCCCGAACTGGCGTTCGATGAAATCGAGGGCCTCGGCCCCGATGGTTTCACCCAGTCGGTCTGCCGCACCGACCACGCGGCCCACGCGGCCGACGCCTTCGACCGCTTCTGCGAAAACCCCCGGCCGATCGTGGTCGGCGCGGCGCAAGGCGCTTCCTGCTACGGTCCGGCTTACGAATTCGCCCTCATCCTCGATACCGAACTGCGCCGCCGCAAGATCCGCGATCAGGTGCCGATGACCTACGTCAGCCCGGAACCCTATGTCGGCCATCTCGGGCTCGACGGGGTGGGCGACACCAAGACGCTGCTGGAGAGCGAACTGCGCGATCGGCACATCAAGTGGATCACCAGCGCCCGCATCACCAAGGTGGAAGAGGGCACGATGCATGTGGAAGAGGTGGCGGACGACGGGTCGGTCAGGTCCGCCCATGCGCTGCCTTTCGGCTATTCGATGATCCTGCCGGCCTTTCGCGGCGTTGCCGCCGTACAGGGGATCGAGGGGCTGACCAATCCGCGCGGCTTCATCCTTGCCGACAAGCACCAGCGCAATCCCACGTTCCGCAACGTCTATTCGCTGGGCGTATGCGTGGCGATTCCGCCCGTCGGCCCCACGCCGGTGCCGGTGGGCGTGCCCAAGACCGGGTTCATGATCGAATCGATGGTCACCGCGATCGCGCGGAACCTTGCGCTCGAACTGGCTGGCAAGGAGCCGGTCGAGGAAGCGACCTGGAACGCCGTGTGCCTTGCCGACTTCGGCGATGGCGGGGTTGCCTTCGTCGCCCAGCCGCAGATTCCGCCGCGCAATCTCAACTGGTCGTCAAGCGGGAAGTGGGTGCACCTCGCCAAGATCGGGTTCGAGAAATACTTCCTGCACAAGGTCCGTCGCGGCACCAGCGAGCCGTTCTACGAAAAGCTGGCCATGCACGCGCTCGGCATCCGCAAGCTGCGTTTCAAATAAGGGAGAGGTGCGATGACGCTTGATTCAGCGGTTTTCCGTTTCGCCGGAGTGGTCGTGCTCGCCAGCCTTGCCCTGGCCCATTGGGTTCACCCCGGCTTCCTCTGGCTGACGGCCTTTGCCGGCGCGAACATGTTTCAGGCCAGCTTCACCGGCTTTTGCCCTGCGGCCATGATCTTCAAGAAGCTGGGGATCAGGCCCGGCAGCTCCTTCAACTGACGCAGGTGTGACATGCCCCGCCTGATGCCGCCCAGGTTGCTCTCCTCCCTGCCCCCGGCCCTATCCTTGCCGCTGTCCTGTCTGCTCTCCTGCGCCGTGGCCGTACCCCCAGCCATGGCGCAGGACCTCGCCGCCGCCGTCGCCGATGCCCTCGCCAACGCACCCGTGCTGGCCGAGGCCAATGCGGGCGAGGCGGCGGCGAAAGCCCGGCTGGATCGGGCGCGGGCGGAAAGCAACCCGCTCCTGCGGGTCGAAGGGTCCTATGGCGCGGGCCGGATCGACAACGGCGGCTTTTTCGGGATCACGGCGGACAATGTGAATCCGCTTGCCCTGCAGGCCACGGCGGAACTGCCGCTCTATGCGGGTGGGCGGGTGTCGTCCGCCATCGATCAGGCGCGTGGCGGCGCGGCGATGGCGCACTTCGGCGCCGAACAGGCGCGGCTGCAGACCATCGTCACGGCTGTCGGCACCTATACCGAGGTGCTGACGGCGCGAAAGCTTGAGGCGCGCTATGGTCAGCTTGTCGAGGAACTGACGGAAACGGAACGCCAGGCGGGACTGCGCTTCCGGGCGGGCGAAATCGCGAGTTCGGACCTCGCCCAGGCGCGGGCCAGGAAGGCCGAGGCCGATGCGGGTTTCGCGCAGGCGCAAGGCCGGCGGATGTCGGCGGAAGCGGCCTACCAGCGTCTTACCGGGAAGCCGGCGGGCGATCTGGCGCCGCTTGCCGAGCCGCCTGCCGTGCCGCCGACGCTCGACGAAGCCATGGACATGGCCCGCGCGTCCAATCCCGCGCTTCGCCAGGCCCAGGCGGGCGTTGATGTCGCGCGGGCCGGCACCCGTTCGGCGCGGGCCGAAGGCATGCCGACGGTGGGCGCCTTTGCCGAAGCCGGGCATGTGCGCGACCAGTTCTTCCCCGGCTACAAGGCCGATACGGTCGCCGTGGGCATCAGGGGCCGCTGGACCCTGTGGGCGGGTGGGCGCGTATCGTCGCAGGTCCGTGCCGCGGATGCCGATCTCGACGCCAGCGAAGCACGGTTGCGTCAGGCCGAGCAAGGGCTTGCGGGCATGGTGATCGATGCGTGGCAGGGTCTTGCGACTGCGCGGCGCATGACGGAGGCTTCCCGGCTGCGCCGCGATGCGGCCACGGAAGCGCTGCGCGGGACTCAACTGGAAGCGCGCGTGGGCGCGAAGCCGCCGCTGGCCGTGCTCGACGCCGAACGCGAGGCCATCGAGGCCGAAGCCGCCCTGCTGCAGGCGGAGGGTATGCAGACCGTGGCGGCATGGCGGCTCAATGCCCTGACCGGGAATATCGCGCCATAGCCTGCCATCGGGCCGGGGCCTTCGGGATAGGGCCGGCGGCATCCGTGGAATACCGCCGGCTTCCGGACATCAGGGGACGATCACGTAGTCGGGATTGGCGACGGCGAACACGGCGTCGCGATCGGCTGCGGGCGGGTAGATCCACACGCGGTTGATCTCCTGCTTGATCGCCTTGGCCGCTTCGCGCGTGATCCGCACCTGCCGGTCCCAGCCTTCGGTGTAGAGCGCGCCCCAGTCGCCCAGGTCGATACAGGTCACGTACTTGGGCTGGCTATAGGGATGCAGCGGAAGGCCGACCAGTTCGGCGGCGGCGTTGTGCCCCGCCACGCGCCCCAGGCTAAGCGCGTGCTGGCACGACATCGGGGCGACATTACCGTCATCGTCCGTGCCAGCGTGCACCGTATCGCCCGTCACGAACACGCCCGGCGCGGCGGGCGCGCGCAGATAGGCATCGCCGACGACGCGGCCGATCGCGTCATGTTCGCCGGGGATCTGCGCCGCCAGCGGACTGGCGCGCATGCCCGCGGTCCACACGACGGTATTGGTCGCGATCCGTTCGCCGGAGGAGAGGACCACGGCGTCCGCCTCGATCGCGGTGACCCGCACGCCCGTCCGCGTTTCGACGCCGGTGAAGGCCAGCGCTTCGGCGAGATGGGGCTGCGCCTCGTCCCCCAGCGATCCGCCAGGGCGATCCGCCGTGTCGATCAGGATGACGCGGAAGTTTGCCTTGTCGCCCAGCGCGGCGCGCAGCCGGATCGGCATTTCCGTGGCCGCCTCGAAGCCGGTCAGCCCGCCGCCGGCGACGACGACGGTATTGCGCGCCTCCGTCTCGGGCTCGCCGGGCAGTGCCTTCAGCTGCACGTCCAGCGCGTGGGCGGTGGCGAACTGGTCGGTATCGAACGCGTGGCGGTCAAGGCCGGGAACGTCCGGGCGGAACAGCTGGCTGCCAGCGGCGAGAACGAAGCGGTCATAGGCGATCGTTTCGCGTTCCCCGTCGCTCCGCGCCACGGTGACGGTGCGACTGTTGACATCGATGGTTTCGACGCGTCCGGCAAGGTGCCGTGCGCCCACGGCGGCGAGCAGCGCGCCGACATCGGGATTCATGTTGTCGAGCACGGCTTCGTAAAGGCGTGGGCGAATGACGAGGGCGGGGGCGGGCGAGACGACGATCAGCTCGACGTCCTGCTGCCTGCCGGCAAGCGCGATGGCGCGGCTGGCGGAAAGGGCTGCCCAGACACCGGCAAATCCGGTTCCGGCAATCACGATCTTCTGGGTCATGGCATTTCTCCTTCTGTTGCTTTTTGCCGGGCGCGCTTCATCGTCCCGCGACGCCGCAGAGGGATGGCGTGCAGGCGCTTTCCCGGCGCGGCCCGGCAGGGGGGCCGAGAAAAGACGTTCAGGTGGGGAAGGGGGCGGGCACCGCGCGGGCGTGCCCGCCCGGCCGAACTCGTCTCAGTCTGGCCGGTCTCAGTCTGGCACGTCGCGCGCCGGCCTGCCGCTCTTCGCGGTGCGGCCGGTCAGGCGTCCGTCGATCCAGGTGCTGACTTCGGAAAAGAATTCGGGTGGAGCCTTGCGGCCGAAGCGCCCGGCGACGGCGCCGAGCGTCTGCGCGGCCAGCGCATCGCGCATGGCCTTTTCCGCCTGCAGCATCACCGCATGGATCGCGCAGACGCCGTCCAACGCCCAGCCGGGCGCATCGCCGCCGAACACGGCGCAGCGGCCGCGCACTTCCTGGCAGTCGAACAGCGGCTTGGCGCCCTCGATGGCATCGACGATATCGAGGAAGGTGATCGCATCGGCCGGCCGCGCCAGCAGGTAGCCGCCGCGCACGCCCTCGCAGGCCTTCACGATTCCGGCCTTTTCCAGCTTCGGGAAGATCTTGGCGAGGAAGCTGGCGGAAACGCCCTGCAATTCGGCAAGATCGCGGCTGCTCATCGGCCGGTCTTCGTTGCCGACGAGCAGCAGCAGGCAATGGATGCCATATTCGACGCTGGTGGTGATATGTGCCATGAACACGGACTTACCGAGTCCGCGTTCATGGGTCAAGTTAAAAACAGAGACTAAGTTAGTCTTCTATATTATGACCTGCGTTCACCGCGCCAGATAGGCCTCCTTGCCGGCAATGATCGTGCGCAGCACGCGGGTCGCGTGAATCTGGTGCGGATCGATGGCGAAGATGTCGCGATCGATCACCACGAGATCGGCTTGCCGCCCCGCTTCGATCGTGCCGATCCTGTCGCCCAGGCCAATCTGGTGCGCGGCGTTGGCGGTCATCAGGCGCAGGGCTTCGGCCACGCTCACCTTCTGGCCCGGGGCGAGCGTTTCGCCGCCGCCGCCCGGCGCTTCGCGCGTCACCAGTGTCTCGATCGCCAGCCACGGCGACATCGACGGCACCACCGGCCAGTCCGAACCGAGCACCACGCGGTCGCCGGCATCGATCGCGTCGCGGACCGGGGTGAAGCGGGCCATGCGTTCGGGGCCGACCGAGCGGATCACGTCGCGCACCGGCGGGCTGGGGAACCAGATGTAGGGCGAGAACTCGAAGGTAGCGGTCAAGGCGTGGGCGCGCTGGATATCGGCCGGCGTCACGAAATTGGCGTGGGCGATCTCGTGGTGCGGGCCATAGGGGCCGTTGGCCTTGCGCGCCGCCGCCACGGCGTCGAGCGCGGCGCTGACCGAACCGTCCCCCGCGGCGTGGAGCTTCACGACCAGCCCCGCCGCATCATAGCTCGCTACCTTGGCGTCGATCTCGCCCGGCGCGTAGAGCAGCGAGCCCTTTGCCCGGGCCGCATCGCCGAACGCCGCCGCGTCGGCATAGGGCTCCAGCATCGCGGCCGTGTGCGAATCCGTGGGCACGCCATCGAGGATCATCTTGACGCAGCCCATTTCCAGGCCCGGCCGGGCATAGAGGTGGCGCTGGGCGATCAGTGTCTGGTCCCGGTCCCACATGCAGGCGCGCACGTGCTGCGCCAGCCCGCCCGCGTCGGCGAGCCGGGCATAGACGCGTGCGTTGGTGGTGGCGAGCAGCGCTTCCTCGTAGGCGGTGATGCCTTGCGCCAGCATCGCCTTGCTGGCCGTCCGCAGCGCTTCTACCCGATCGTCCTCGCGGGGGGCGGGCACCATGTTGAGCAGCGCGATGGCCGCATTCTCGCGCAGCACGCCGGTCGGTTCGCGCTTGCCGTCGCGTTCGATCACCCCGCCCGCCGGATTGGGCGTGGCGCGCGTGATCCCGGCGGCCTTGAGCGCGGCGGAATTGGCCCACACGCTGTGCAGGCTGATGTCGTGGAGCACTACCGGTGTCGTGGGCGCCACCGCATCGAGCAGGCGCTTGTGGGGTGGCGTCCTGCCCATGGAAGAGGAGTCCCACTGCCCGCCCGTGATCCATTCGCCGGGGCGTGCCGCGGCCACGCAGCCCTTGACCGTGCGCGTGATCGTGGCGGCGTCGGCTCCTTGCGGAAAACGGCAATCGCGGGCCTGCAAGCCGGCGTCGACCGCGTGGACATGCATGTCGATCAGGCCGGGCAGCACGGTCATGCCCTTGAGATCGACGATCCGTGTTTCGCCGGCGCGGTGCGCCTTGACCTCCTCCTCGCTCCCGACCGCGACGATCGTGCCATGCGCGACGGCGATGTCGGTCTGCCAGCCGGCCGGCGTGGCGACATGGCCATGGGTGTAGATCACTTCGGCCGGAGCCGGCGGCGCCGCGCCGATGGCGTCCTGGAACTGGGCGGAAGCCGGGCTGGCGGTCAGGGTGGCCAGCGCGATGGCGAGCGGAAGTCGGGTCATGGGGCAGCGGATCCTTGTGGCCGGGAAGCCTGGTGCGAATGGGCCGGCGGCACCCGCGCCGCCGGCCGTCGATCAGAAGCGCGTGGTCATCTCGATGCCGTAGGTGCGCGGCGGCGCCCAGCGCACCAGCCGTTCGGCGAAGGGCGCGAGGTAGAACGAGTAATCGCGATAGCGGTTGTCGAACAGGTTGCGGCCGAACAGGGCGAGGGTCAGCCGGTCGCCGGCGAAGCTGTAGCCCAGCCGTCCGTTGACCAGCACGTATCCTGGCAGGCGGCCATCGGGCGTATTGGTCGCCTCGTAGTAGATGCCGCTCCGCCAGGACAGATCGAGCCGCCCGGTCAGATGCCCTTCGCCGAGCGGCTGCGTCACTTGCGCGCCGGCGTTGAGCGAGAGCTTGGGCACGAACGGCAACCGCTGTCCGGCGCAGTTCGTGGCCGGGGCACAGCCGGGGAAATCGGCATAAGTCGCGTCGGTATAGCCCGCGCCCGCGTTGAGTTCGAGCGCGCGCACCGGCCGGGCGGTGACTTCCACTTCGAAGCCCTTGATATGCGCGGCCGCCGCGTTGCGGATCTGGAACGCGGCGCCGACCAGCGCCGAAACCTGCAGATCCTTGTAATCGGTATAGAAGCCCGCCGCGTTGATGCGCAGCTTGTGGTCGAACAGGTCGGACTTGATCCCGGCTTCGAACGACCACGCCTTTTCCGGGCCGAAGCTGATGTCGGTACTGCCCACGATATCCGGGTTGAACCCGCCGCTCTTGAAGCCGCGCGCGGCGCTGACATAGAGGCGGGTATCGGGCACGACTTCGTAGGACACGCTGGCGTTGCCCGACAGGTTGCTGTCCTTGCGGTGCAGGCGCGCGGACAGGTTGGGCAGCGGCACGAACGAGGAATTGGTCTGGTCGAACACCAGATCCTTGCTCTCGGTGTTGATGCGCAGGCCGCCGCTGATCGTCAGGCCGGGCAACGGCCGCCAGTTGGCGCTGGCGAACGCGGCATAGGCATTGGTCTTCAAGGTGGAAATGCTGGAGATCGTGCCGACGAACGCGGCCGGTCCCGGCGGGCCGTTGACCGTGGTGGCGCGGTTGGCGTCGGCATCCTGATGCAGGTAGTACAGCCCGATGAGGTAGTCGATCTTGCCGCCCGTGGGCGAGGCCAGCCGCAGTTCCTGGGTGAACTGGCGGGCGCGGTCCTGGAAGTCGGAGGTGGACAGCGGGATCGGGCGGGCGTCGTCGTCGTCGATCAGGCGGGAACGGTTGTCGCCATAGGCGCTGATCGAGGTGACCGTGAACCCGCCGACGTGCCAGTCCACGTTGAGGTTGGTGCCCCAGATCTCGCGGCTCTGCAGGCTGGGGTGGTCCTGCGAGACGGTGTAGGGATCGGTGAAGTAGCCCGGCAGGCCGGCAAGGCCGCCCGATGTGTTGTCGGCCACCTGGCCCAGCAGCAGCCGGTCCGCCTGCTTGAGCCAGCTTCCCGAAAGCGCGACTTCCAGCGTCTCGGTCGGCTTCCACAGCAGGCCGCCGCGCAGCGACTTGCGGTTGAGGTTGTTGAGCTTCGACCCGTCGAACAGGTTGGTGATATAGCCATCGCGCGTGGCGATCGAGCCGGCGATCTTCACGCCCAGCCGGTCGGTCACGATCGGCGCCGTGGCGAACAGGCTGGCCTCGATCGTGCCGAGGTTCCCAAACGCGGTGCGCGCATTGGCCTCGATACCGTCAAGGCTGGGCTTGCGCGTGGTGATGTTGATCGCGCCCGCCGTGGTGTTGCGCCCGAACAGCGTGCCTTGCGGCCCGCGCAGCACTTCCAGCGTGGCGATGTCGGGCAGTTCCTGGTCCGCCGCATTGGGGCGCACCGTCAGCACGCCGTCGACATAGACGCCAAGCCCGCTGTCGAAGCCTATGTTGCGCGTCTGCGAAACGATGCCGCGAATGCCCATCGCGCCCAGCACCGAACCGCCGCCGTCCTGGGTGAGGTTGGGGACCGTGCCGATCAGGTCGCCCACGCGCGCCACGCCGCGCTGCTGCAGCGCCGCACCGGTCAGCGCGGTGATCGAGATCGGCACGCTCTGCACGTTTTCCTGCCGCTTGCGCGCAACGACGACAATGGTGTCGAGCGCGCCGCTATCCTGCGCGCCTGTCTCCGCCGGTTCGGCGGCAAGAGCGGGCGATGCCGCGATTCCGGCTGCGCAGATGGCGAGCAGCGCCGCGCCGCGATGGAGTCCCCACATGATAAAGCTCCCTGTTGTGTGTTCGTTGATCGGGCGATGATGGGAACCGGCAATGGGCGCGGCATCGCCCATTTGCGGTACGCGCTGTGCAATTTCGGCAAGAATTGTCACAAAGGCGGAAGCCCGGCCTTGCCATCGCCCGCCGCCGCCAACACCATGCCCCGTTGCCTTTGTTGGGGGTATGGCGATGCTCTGTTCCAATGTTCTGGGCGATCTGTACGGGGCCAGCATGGACCGTCCGCGCCTTGCCACGGCGCTGGACCGGTTGCGCACGCAAACCGGCGCGCGCAGCGTCACGATCCACTGGTTCAACCGCACGCCCGACCGCCTGCGCCATCGCTGGCTGGCGACTTGCTCGGCGACCCCGGCGCCCGCCGGCGAACTCTCGCTGCTGGACGACCTCAATCCGCGCACCATCGTCGCGGTGAATCCCGTCCACGACGGCGTGTACATGCTGGAGGACGACAATTGCCCGGATGCCCTGCAGGGGCAGTTCCACCAGTGGCAGGCGCGCCTGCGCGAACAGGGACTGGGGCAGTTCCTGGGCGCGCGCATCGCCATGGGGGCGTTGGGCGAGGCGGGGCTTGCGGTTCATGCCGGGGTCGGCACGCCACTGGCGGCGCATTGCCGGCAGGCGCTGATCGACCTCATGCCGCACGTGCGCGAAGCGCTGCGCCTGATGATCGAGACCGATCGCCGCGCCAATGAAAACGCCATGCTGCGGCAAGTCATGGACCGGATCCAGTTCGCGCTGGCGATCTGTGACGATGCGGGGCGGGTCCAGATCGCCAATCCGGCGGCTCAAAGCCTGCTGGAAGGCCTGGTGGTGCGGGTGCCGGGTATGGCGGACACGGAATGGCGGCTGATCGAGGGGCTGCGTCGCTTGCTGCTGTCCGGCTCTCCCCACGCGATGCGGTGGCGCAACGGGGATCGCGAAGTGCTGCTTCACGCCGTCGCCTTGCCCCGCTTCGCGCTGGAACGCTACGCCATCGCGGGCGAACGGCCTGCCTTCGCGCTGGCGCTGGCCGACGCGGGAGGACCGCCACCGCCATCGCCGGCCGACTTGCGCGCCTTTTTCGCGCTGACCCCTTCCGAGGCCGATCTGCTGGCGCGTCTGTGCGGCGGAGACGATGTCGCCACGTTCGCGCAGGCGCGCGGGGTTTCGATCCACACCGCGCGCACGCAGCTCAAGCAGGTCATGGCCAAGACGCGGGCGAGCCGCCAGGCCGATCTGATCCGGCTGGCTCTGGCCAGCCCCTCGCACCTGTTCGGGCGATCGAACTGAGAGTCGGCGCCCCATCTCCTGACCGCTTCCGGCAGGCTTTGCCCGTTTCGCGAAACGAAGCCGCCAGCGGCTTGTCGCGGGCCATGACGCGGCCGGTGTTAGCGCGTAAGCACGGCGGCATCCTGGATTGATGTGAGGACGAAGGGCATGGATGACATCAAGGCAGCCATCGCGGAGCTGCAGCAGCAGGTCGCGTTCCTGCAGGCGGAAGCGGAAGCGCGCCGGCTGATCGCGCGCTACATGTTCCTGTGCGACAGCCCGCTTCCCGAAGCGGGGATGCCGGCGGAAGCGCGCGCCGACGCGATCGGGGCGCTGTTTACCGAAGACGCCATCTGGCAGGGCGTGGGGGGCGCGCACGGCGCGCAGTTCGGCCAGCATCGCGGCCCGGCCGAGATCGCCGCGCACATGCGCAAGTTCTACGCCGCCGAGAATCCGAAGCAGATCTTCAACACGCACTACCTCACCGCCGAGCAGTTGCGCGCCACCAGCGCGGAAACCGCCGAGGGCGAATGGGTGCAGTTCCAGCCGTGGGTCTATGACGATGGCTCCTCGCTGATCCGGTCGAGCCGCCTGCACGTGAAGTTCCGCAAGACCGCAGCGGGCTGGCGCATCGCCAATTACCGCACCGAAAACCTGTTCATCGGCGCGCTGCCCGACAACTGGGCGCAGACCCTGATCCAGACCTCGGTACTGATGACGGGGGTTTGATCCGCGCTTGCCGCACGCGCTTTACCGGGGGCAGGTCTGCCTGTACCATCGAGCCACGATAGCGTGACCTTCTTGGCCTGAAGTGCGGAGGATGCCCGTGGTGGTCGCTCGACACAGCGACACGGTTCTGGACGTGGTGCGGTCCCCCAGCGCGGCCGCCTCTTCGGCGATCGCCGCGTCGTGGTGCAGGTCCGTCCTGTTCCATGGACTTGATCCCGACCAGCACGCGGCGCGCGAGCGAGTCGATGGCGCTTTCCTGTCGGCCTTGCGGGCCGAGCACGAGGTCATGCTCACCGTGGCCGCGCCCGTGCTCGATCAAATGTTCCGTTCGGTCGGGCGTTCGGGTTGCGCGGTCATCCTGAGCGATGCGCGCGGCATCGTGCTGGAGCGCCGGACGAACGATGCCGACGCCGATTCCTTCACCGCGGCGGGTCTGGTACAGGGCGCGCGGTGGGGCGAGGCGGAGGAAGGCACCAACGGCATCGGCACCTGTCTTTACGAAGACCAGCCCGTTATCGTTCATCGCGATCAGCATTTTGCCGGGCGCAATGTCGATATCAGCTGCATGGACGCGCCGGTGCATGATCCGCACGGCCGGCTGGCGGGGGCGCTCGACGTATCGAGCTGCCGCGACGATCACGGCCCCGCGATGGCGGAAATGATCGCCGCGCTGGTGCGCGATGCCGCGCGCAAGATCGAGCGGGACTATTTCTGTCGTCACTTCGACAGCCATCGCATCGTGTTCCTGTCCGACGATGCCACCACCGGCACGGCGCTGCTGGCGGTCGATCGCGATGATCTGGTGATCGGTGCCAGCCGGGCGGCGCGGGTGCGGCTGGGGCTGAACGATGCGGCGTTGACGACGCCGCGCGCGCTGGGCCAACTGCTCGGCGAAGGCGCGGGTCCCTCGTTCGAGGATGCCGACCGCGCGGTTCTGCGGCAGGCGCTGGCGCAGGCCGGCGGCAACGCCAGCCAGGCGGCCCGCCTGCTCGGCATCGGCCGGGCCACGCTCTATCGCCGCATGGCGCGGGCCGGCCTGACCCCCTGAAAGCCTCGCCCTGAACGATTTTCGCTCGCGCCTGTCTCGCTGGCGAGACACATGGGCATGGCCTTGTCCCGGCCCCCTCTTCCCGCCGTTCCGATCGCGTTCCTAGGATACGGGACAGACGCCGAAAGACGGCGCCGGTTCAGCCAGGAAGAGGATCAGGTTTATGGATTCCGTCGTTCAGGATCGCCCGGTTGCGACGCTGCAGCCGCCCTTCGCGGCCCGTTATGACAATTTCATCGGCGGCGCATGGGTCGCGCCCCGGGACGGGCGCTATTTCCAGAACGTGTCGCCCATCACCGGCAAGGTCGTCGGCGAGATTGCCCGTTCGCAAGCGGAGGATATCGAGGCCGCGCTGGATGCCGCGCACAAGGCCAAGGACGCCTGGGGGCGCACCTCGGTGGCCGAACGCGCCGCGATCCTGCTGCGCATCGCCGATCGCATGGAGCAGAATCTCGAAAAGCTGGCCACGGCCGAAACGTGGGACAACGGCAAGCCGATCCGCGAGACGATGGCCGCGGACGTGCCGCTGGCGATCGACCATTTCCGCTATTTCGCCGGCGTGGTCCGCGCGCAGGAAGGCTCGATCGGCGAGATCGACCACGATACGGTAGCCTATCATTTCCACGAGCCGCTGGGCGTGGTGGGCCAGATCATCCCGTGGAACTTCCCGATCCTGATGGCGGTGTGGAAGCTGGCCCCGGCCCTGGCCGCCGGAAACTGCGTGGTCCTCAAGCCGGCCGAGCAGACTCCCTGGTCAATCCTCAAGGTGATGGAGGTCGTCGGCGACCTGATCCCGCCGGGCGTCGTCAATGTCGTCAACGGCTTCGGCGCCGAGGCCGGCAAGCCGCTGGCCAGCTCCCCCCGCATCGCCAAGGTCGCGTTCACCGGCGAAACGACGACGGGCCGGCTGATCATGCAGTACGCCAGCCAGAACATCATCCCCGTCACGCTGGAGCTGGGCGGCAAGAGCCCGAACATCTTCTTCGAGGACGTCGCCGAGTCGCGGGACGCGTTCTACGACAAGGCGCTCGAGGGCTTCGCGTTCTTCGCCCTGAACTCCGGCGAGGTGTGCACCTGCCCCTCCCGCGCGCTGATCCAGGCCTCGATCTACGACCAGTTCCTGGCCGATGGGATCGAGCGGGTGAAGGCGGTCAAGCAGGGCGACCCGCTCGACGACAGCACCATGATGGGCGCCCAGGCCAGCAACGACCAGTACGAGAAGATCCTGTCCTACATCGACATCGGCAAGCAGGAGGGCGCCAAGGTCCTGGTCGGGGGCGAGAGGCTGGACCTCGGCGGCGACCTGTCGGGCGGCTACTACCTGCAGCCGACCGTCTTCGAGGGCCGCAACGAGATGCGCATCTTCCAGGAGGAGATCTTCGGGCCGGTCGTCTCCGTCACCCGGTTCGCCGACGACGCCGAGGCGTTGGCCATCGCCAACGACACGCTGTACGGTCTCGGCGCCGGCGTCTGGTCGCGGCACGTGCACCGCGCGTACGCGATGGGCCGCGCCATCAAGGCCGGCCGGGTCTGGACCAACTGCTACCACCACTACCCCGCCCACGCCGCGTTCGGCGGGTACAAGCAGTCGGGCATCGGCCGGGAGAACCACAAGATGATGCTGGAGCACTACCAGCAGACGAAGAACCTGCTGGTCAGCTACTCCCAGGACAAGCTCGGCTTCTTCTAGGAGCGCCTTCTCTTCGGAGCGAATTCTTCGAGGAGAGCCCCCATGCCGCGGCCGCGGCGCCCGTCAGGGGCGTCGCGGCCGGGTCTTCTTGGAGCCAGGTTCAGGCGTAGACCTGAAGAACGACGAGAGCAAGCACGATCGGTACGGCGCCCCACACGCAGGCCTGGGCGGTGGTGCCCCACAGCTGCAGCGCGTGATCGGTGTCCGGTGAGGGACGACCCACGTAGCGGTGCACCGCCCGGTGGTAGCGGTGGAAGGAGCCCACGATGGCGAGCAGCAGCGCACCGGACCCACCCCAGGCGGCGCCCGGGCACAGCAGGGAGACGACGACGACCAGGCCGAGGCCGCAGGCCAGAGCGAGGTAACGCTCGTAGCGGCGGTACTCCTCGTAGACGCCGGAGGCCAGCGCCGAGCTGCTGTCCGCAGAGTTCACGTTCATGGGGGGTCCTTCGCGCCTGTCGCGTCCCCGGCCGAGGCCTGGACGAACGGGATTGGGCACCCGGCGAACTGGCGTCCGCCGTACGCGTCCCTGTCGGCACGGCGGCGACGGACTGAAGCACACTCGGCTCAGATCGGACTGATCGGATCGATCGGGCCGATGCCGCCAACTCCCCCGATCGGCCCCCGGCCGCCGCGTCGGCGCAGCTTGGGGCAGGCCGCGGTGTAGTGACCGACCTGCAGGCAGTGCCCGCACCGCGGAGCCTGCGTAGGGGGCGGGGGAGGGAGGGGCTTGCGCACGGGCCTGCTGAAGGTGCCGGAGCCGGGCGGCGGTGCCGGGGCTGGGGGAGCCTGGATGAGGTCGTCGAAGTACGTCGGGACGCCCAGCGACAGCGCGGCCGCGCGCAGGTGGCGCACCTGATCCTGAGACACCGACCCTCGAGCGAACGCCGCCGCCCGCATCGACTCCAGCAACCGTTCCAGGACGCCGCGCAGCTGCGCCGCGGGATAGCCCGCGCGCACCGCGGCACCGGTCAGCTCGTGCACCTCGTCGCTGACGATCCGGCCCGTCGGTAGCACGGCGGTCAGGGCGTCCAGGTAGGCGGCCAAGCGGTGGTCGTGCCCCTCGGCCGCGCCCATGGCCAGTTCGGTCATGAGGTCGGCGAGCCACCCCGTGGGGGGCACCCCAGTTGTCCCGGCCGGCCGGGGCAGGGTGGGANNCGGTGTCGCCCCGTTGCCGTGCGCGGGGTGGGCGGCACGGGGTAGCTCAGGCGCCCGCTTAACCGTGCGAGGACGCCGGGCAGCGCCGCGGCGACGGTGAGCGCGTCATCCAGGGCGGAGGAGGGCACCGACCTCGGGCGGCCGACCTGCCGGGCCAGCGTGGCCAGGCGCACGTTCGGGGTCGTCGCCACCAGCGGGGCGAGCCGGGACAGGTCCAGGGCGGGTAGCGTGGGCGCGAGCAGTCCGCCGCGAAGCAGCTCCGCGCCGAGGAAGGACTCGACGAACCCCGCGTTGTGGGCCACCACGACGCACTCCTCGCAGCGGGTGAGCCACTCGCTCGCGACATCGGCGAATGCCGGTGCGCCGTGCAGCGATCCGGGGGTGATCCCGTGGAGCGCGCCGCCCGGAACCTCCTCACGGCGGGGGTCGATCAGGGTGGTCCACTGATCCCGCACGGTGCCGTCGGCGTCGCAGCGCACGATCGCCAGTTCCACGATGCGTTCGCGGGCCGCCGCGAAGCCGGTGGTCGCCACGTGCACGCAGGCGTAGTCGCCGCCGTGTCG
>NZ_DDFB01000107.1:0-11775 GCF_002336885.1 Novosphingobium sp. UBA1939
CGCCGGTCCGGTGGCGGAAGGCGCGCCGCCGCCCACGCCGGTCGCCTCGCCAACCGGGACGCCACCCGTCATCGTGCTGCCGACACCGCGCGTTACGCCCAGGCCTGCCGCATCCCCATCCCCCGCAGCAGACCGGCGCGCCCCACCCGAGGCGCGCGCGCCGGAACCGCGATCGGCAACGCCTTCTCCCACCCCCTCCCTCACGCCCTCCCCGGCCGCTTCGGCAACACCGGAGCCGCTGCCCGAAACCTCTACCTCCGCCGTGCCCGAACCCGAAACCGCGCCTTCAGGGGCGCCTGTCGCCAGCACGCCGGATACCAGCGGATGGCTGTGGTGGATCGGCGGCGGCGCGCTGGCGCTCGCGGTGCTNNCGCGGTGCTGGCGCTGGCTGCCTGGGCGCGACGGCGGCGGCCAGCCGCTCGGGACGAGCCGGCGGAAGTGCAGGAGGCAGAGCCGGAGAGCGCGCCTTCGGTTGCAGCGATGCCGGTCCCCCGCCCCGCGCCAACGCCCCTTCCGCCGCTGCCTGCGCCCGCACCTTCCCCCGTGGCGGCCGCAGCCGCTCGTGGCCTCGTGCTGACACTCGAAGCGGTGCGGCTGGGCGCGACGCTGGTCAACACCACGCTTGCCTATCGCCTGACCGCGACCAACGCCGGGCCGGACGCGCTGAGCGACATCGCGATCAGCGGCGATATGATCGCGGCGCACGCCTCGCGCTCGATGGAAGAACAACTCGGCATCGCCGGGCCGGAACTGCCGCCGATCGGCCGGATCGAACGGCTGGGGCCGGGCGAAAGCGCCGTTCTGGAAGGCGAATTCCGCCTGCCGCTGGCCGCGGTCACGCCGATTCGCCATGGCCAGGCGCAGCTTTTCGTGCCGGTGGCGCGGTTCGATGCCTGGGCCAGCGACAGCGCGCACCGCGCCGTGTCGGCCCGGGCCGCGTTCCTGGTCGGGCAGGATAACGCTACGGCATCCGACCGTCTCCAGCCGTTCCGGCTCGACCTTGGTCCGCGCGTGTGGGACGCGATCGGGCAGCGCGCGCTCGAAATACCCGAAACGCTCTGAATCGTTCGTTTTTCAGTCTCGACGCGTCTTGGCCGCCTGCCTAAGTATAAGGGGAATCCGCGATAGACGGATCACCCATGCAGGCAGGAACAACCACGATGGATCCCTTGGTCTCGACCCAGTGGCTCGCGGACGAAATTGGCGCGAGCGATTTGCGCATCGTCGACGCGAGCGCGTTTCTTCCCGAGCAGAAACGCAATCCCGCGCTGGAATACGAAGCCTGCCATATTCCCGGCGCGGTCTTCATGGACCTCGCGAATCTGGTCGACACCACTGCGCCGGTGCCCAACACCCTGCCATCGGCCGAAAAGTTCGCCAGCCGGATGCAGAGCCTGGGGCTGGGCGACGGCAGCCGCATCGTGCTCTACGATGACAGCCCGGTGAAAAGCGCCACGCGCGCCTGGTTCATGCTGACCATGTTCGGGGCGCAGAACGTCGCGCTGCTCGATGGCGGCATCGCCAAGTGGAAGGCGGAGGGCCGCCCCTGCGCGCAAGGGCGAGAAACGCTGCGGCACCGCCACTTCACGGTGTGGAGCGACGAAAGCCACGTCCGCTCCAAGGCCGACGTGCTGCGCAACCTGAAGGACCGGCGCGAACAGGTGGTCGACGCGCGCGGCGCCGGGCGCTTTACCGGCGAACAGAAGGAAACCAACCCGGCGCTGGCCAGCGGGCACATCCCCGCCTCGCGCAATGTGCCCTATGCCAGCCTGTTCCGGCCCGACGGAACCTGGAAAAGCGCCGACGAGATCCGCGCGCTGTTCGACGCGGCCGGAGTGGACCTGTCGCGCCCGCTGATCAGCTCGTGCGGATCGGGCATGACCGCCAACGTGCTGATCTTCGCGCTGCACCTGATCGGCAAGGACGACGTCTCGCTCTACGACGGCAGCTGGTCCGAATGGGGCGCCGATCCGGCAACGCCGAAGGAAACCGGGCCGCAGCCCGCCGTGCAGCCTGCCTGAACTGGCGCCTCGAAAGCCCGCGCAAGGTTTGCTAGGGGCCGGCGATGAGCAGCACGCGCGACGATCGTCCCCTGAAGCCCGCCACCCGCCTCGCCGCCGCCGGCCGGCGGCCCGAATGGACCGGCACCGCCGACCAGCCGGGCGCGGTAGTCAGCCCGGCGGTATGGCGCGCCAGCACCCATCTCTACCCCGACATGGCCGCGCTGCGGCAGGGCGGCGCGCGCAACGAGGACGGGCGGTTCTATTACGGACGCCGCGGCGCGCCGACGCAATGGGCGCTGTGCGAGGCGCTGACCGAACTGGAGCCGGGCGCGGCCGGCACGGTGCTCTATCCCTCGGGCGTGGCCGCCATTGCCGGCGCGCTGCTGACGGTGCTGCGCCCCGGCGACGTGCTGCTGCTGACCGACAATGCCTATGAGCCCAGCCGCGCGATGGCGCGCGGACTGCTGCGCGATTTCGGCGTGGAAACGCGCTGGTTCGATCCGTGCGACACCGTCGCGTTCGAGGCGGCGATCTGCGAACGGACGCGCGCCGTGCTGCTCGAATCGCCCGGCAGCCTGACCATGGACGTGCAGGACGTGCCCACCATGGCCGCGATCGCCCGTGCGCGCGGGATCGTCACCGTGTTCGACAACACCTGGGCCGGGCCGCTTGGTTTTCCGGCGCTGGAAAGGGGGGTGGACATCACGGTGATGTCGCTGACCAAGCACGTCGGCGGCCATTCCGACGTGATGATGGGCAGCGCTGCGGCCGGGGCGGAGTGGTACCGCAAGCTGCGGCTGCGCGCGCAGGGGCTGGGGCAGGTCGTCTCGCCCGACGACGCGGCGCTGGTGCTGCGGGGCCTGCGCAGCATGAACGTGCGGCTCGACCGCGAGACCGCAAGCGCGCTGGCCATCGCGCAATGGCTGGAAACGCGGCCCGAAGTGGCGCGGGTGCTGTGCCCGATGCTGCCGGGATCGCCGGGGCATGATCTGTGGACGCGCGATTTCACCGGGGGCTGCGGCCTGTTCAGCTTCGTGCTGAAAGGCGGCACCAGCGCGGCGCGCGACGCGCTGATCGATGCGCTGGCGCTGTTCGGCATCGGCTATAGCTGGGGTGGCTTCGAAAGCCTGGCAACGCCGGTCGATCCCGCCGGCATCCGCACCGCCTCCGCCTGGCCGCTGCCGGGCATGGACGCCGACGACCGCTTCGGCGTGCGCCTGTCGATCGGGCTGGAAGACGCCGGCGACCTTATCGCTGACCTGAAAGCCGGGCTGGCGGCCTGGGCGGCGGCGCTGTGATGCTCAATTCCGCCATGCTCGCCGCGGTCATGTCCGATTCCGCCGTCCACGGGCAGGTCGTGCACGGCTGGGCCAAGTTCCGCCGCGATGCGCGCGCGTTCATGGACGTGCTCGACGATTACGGCTTCGACATCGGGCACTATCACATCTCGGTGTTCAACGCCGCGAAGATGGTGCTGGTGGTCGTGGCGATGTTCATGATCGCGCGGCTGGGCAGCCGGATCGCGCGGCATCTGTTCTCGCGCATGACAAGCCTCGACAGCGCGCAGCAGGTGCTGGGCGAAAAGCTGGTTTCGCTGGCGGTGTGGGTCTTCGCCTTCCTGCTGGGCATCGACCTGCTGGGCATCAGCCTGACCGCGCTGACGGTCTTTTCCGGCGCGTTCGGCCTTGCCATCGGCTTCGGCCTGCAGAAGACCTTCGGCAACCTGATCGCCGGAATCATCCTGCTGATGGACCGCTCGATCAAGCCGGGTGACGTGATCGCGGTCAACGACGGCAAGGGCAGCAGCTTCGGGCAGGTCCGCAAGATCGGCATCCGCGCGGTCTCCGTCGCCACGCGCGACAACCGCGAATACCTGATTCCGAACGAAAACCTGATGACCAGCCAGGTCGAGAACTGGTCCTATTCCTCGCGCGAGGTCTCGATCCAGATCCCGGTGGGCATCGCCTATGGCAGCGACATCGATCTGGCCGAACGGCTGATGCTGGAAGCCGCGCGCGGGGCGAACCGGGTGCTGGCCGACCGCCCGCCCGGCGTACTGCTCAGCGCCTTCGGTCCCAATTCGATCGACATGGTCATCGTGTGCTGGATCGGTGATCCGGAAGAGGGCGTGGGCAACGTCCGCTCCGAAGTGCTCAAGCGGGTGTGGCACCTGTTCCGCGAGAACGGCATCGAGATCCCCTATCCCCAGCAGGACGTCTCGCTCAAGGATTCGGAAGGGCTACGCCGGCTGGCCGATGCGCTGGCGGCGCGGCATGAATCGCGCGATCCGCGCGAAACCGGCCCCGCGCAGTGAACCCGCAGGGCGGGATAGTTCGCCCCTAAAGTTCGCCCCTAAAGTTCGCCTAGGCCGCCCCCAAACCATTCTCGCTGGTGCGAAAGGGCGGGCGCGCCCATCTGGCCCTCATGAAGAATCCCGCCCCCACTCCCGGAACGGTCTATCTGGTCGGTGCCGGCCCCGGCGATCCCGACCTGCTGACTCTGCGCGCCGCGCGGCTGCTGATGCGCGCCAAAGTGGTGGTGCATGACGGGCTGGTCGATCCTGCCGTGCTGGCCATGGCGCCGCGCGGCGCGCGGTTCGTCTCGGTGGCCAAGCAGCGCTCCCGCCACACGATGAAGCAGAGCGACATCAACGCCCTGCTGGTGCGCGAGGCGCGGCAAGGGCATGACGTGGTGCGGCTGAAAGGCGGCGATCCGTTCGTGTTCGGGCGCGGCGGCGAGGAAATGGAAGCCTGCGAAGCCGCCGGCGTGCCGGTGGAAGTGGTCCCCGGCGTCAGCGCGGCGCTGGGCGCGGCGGCGGCGGCGCGCATCCCGCTGACCCATCGCGAGAACGCCAGCATCGTCAGCTTCGTGGCGGGCCAGTGCAAAGGGTTATCCGACCAGAACTGGGCGGGCCTTGCCGGCGTGGGCCGCACGCTGGTGATCTACATGGGCGTCGCCACCAGCGAGGCGATCGCAGAGAAGCTGATCGCGGACGGGCTTGCGCCCACCATGCCGCTGGCCGTGGTCGAGAACGCGGCGCGGCCAGACATGCGCGTGCTGCGCGGGCCGCTCGCCGGCCTGGGCGATCTGGTCGCGCGCGAAAAGGTCAAGAGCCCGGCGCTCATCATCATCGGTGAGGTCGCGGCGCGGGGAGAAACGATGGAACTTGCGAAGATGGCCCGGGCGGCCGGGGAGACGGTGCTGTGAAAGTCCTGACCGGCAACGATCTCAAGACCGGGGACGTGATCTGGTGGACCGGCGAAGGCTGGTCGCGCCACGTCAACGATGCGGTGGACGCGGGCGAACACCCCGAAGCGATCCTCGCGCGCGAGGAAGCCGCGCAGCGCGTGGTCGGCTCCTACGCCATCGACGCATCGGTGACCGGCGAAGGCGTGCGCCCCGCGCATATCAAGGAACGCATCCGCGCGCTTGGCCCCACCGTCCGGCTCGACCTTTCCCTCAAGCCCGCCGACCCCGCCGCCGGCAACTGGGTGATCTGACATGTACCAGTATGACCAGTACGACCAGGCCATGGTCGATGCCCGCGTCGCGGAGTTCCGCGACCAGGTGAGCCGCCGCCTGGCCGGGGAAATGACCGAGGACCAGTTCAAGCCGCTGCGCCTGAAGAACGGCCTTTACCTCCAGCTGCACGCCTACATGCTGCGCGTGGCGATACCCTATGGCACGCTCAATTCCGCGCAGATGCGGATGCTGGGCGATATCGCCGACAAGTACGACCGCGGCTATGGCCACTTCACCACGCGCCAGAACATCCAGTACAACTGGATCAAGCTGGAAGACGCGGGCGATATCCTGGCCGACCTTGCCAGCGTGGAAATGCACGCGATCCAGACCAGCGGCAACTGCATCCGCAACACCACCGCCGACCAGTTCGCCGGCGCCGCCGCCGACGAGGTCGCAGACCCGCGCCCCTATGCCGAACTGCTACGCCAGTGGTCGACGTTCCATCCGGAATTCGATTACCTGCCGCGCAAGTTCAAGGTCGCCATCATCGGGTCCGACACCGATCGCGCGGCGATGAAGCTGCACGACATCGGCATCCAGATCGTGAAGAACGAGGCGGGCGAGATCGGCTGCCGCTTCTACGTCGGCGGGGGCATGGGCCGCACGCCGATGATCGCCCCGGTGATCGGCGATTTCGTGCCGCCGCTGCAGATGATCAGCTACCTGGAAGCGTGCCTGCGCGTGTACAACCGCTATGGCCGGCGCGACAACAAGTACAAGGCGCGGATCAAGATCCTGGTCCACGAGATCGGCGCGGACGAATACCGCCGCCAGGTGGAAGAGGAATTCGCCCATATCCTGACGCTGGGGCTGGAACCGCCGCCGGCCGAGCTGGAGCGGATCAAGGGCTATTTCGCCGATCCGGGCTTCGAGACCGGCCTGTCCGGGGACATCGACCGCAGCGATCCCGATTTCGCGCTGTGGCTGGACCAGAACGTCCATGCGCACAAGCAGCCGGGCTATGCCATCGTCACCATCAGCCTGAAGCCCACCGGCGGCATTCCGGGCGATGCCAGCGCCGACCAGATCCGCCTGATGGCCGATCTCGCCAAGGCGCATTCGTTCGACGAACTGCGCGTGACCCACGCGCAGAACATCGTGCTGCCCCATGTGAAGAAGGCCGATCTCTACGCGCTGTGGCAGAAGCTGGACGCGGCGGGCCTCGCCAGCGCCAATCTGGACCTGATCAGCGACATCATCGCCTGCCCCGGCCTCGATTATTGCAGCCTCGCCAACGCCCGCTCGATTCCGGTGGCGCAGAAGATCAGCGAACGCTTCGCCGATCTGGGCCGCCAGCGCGAACTGGGCGAGCTGAAGCTGAAGATTTCGGGCTGCATCAACGCCTGCGGGCACCACCACGCCGGCCACATCGGCATTCTGGGCGTGGACCGCAAGGGCGTGGAGAACTACCAGCTCCTGCTCGGCGGATCGGAAGGCGCGGACACCTCGCTCGGCACGATCACTGGCCCCGGCTTCAACGAGGACGGCATCGTCGATGCGGTGGAGAAGGCCACCGACGTCTATCTGGCCCAGCGCACCGACGGGGAGCGCTTCCTCGATACCTACCGCCGCATCGGCATGGCCCCGTTCAAGGAGGCGATCTATGGTTGAGAACGCGCTGCGCTATCGCGATGACGAACCCGTGGCCGATCCGGCCGTGACCGTGGACGCCTTCGCCGAACAGACCAACGCCTCGGCCGTGCGGATCGAACCGGGCGACGATGCGCGCATTCTGCTGCCGCACCTTGGCCGGCTGAGCCTCGTCGAGGTGAATTTCCCCGCCTACACCGACGGGCGCGGCTATTCGGCGGCGCGCATCCTGCGCGAACACGGCTATGCCGGCGAACTGCGTGCGGTGGGCGACGTCCTGCTGGATCAGCTTTCGCACATGCGCCGCTGCGGCTTCGACAGCTTCGCGCCCAACCAGGCGATCGATCGCGCGGCGGCGGACAAGGCGCTGGCCACCTGGCCCGAGGTCTACCAGAAGACGGTCGATGGCCGTGCGGCCATCTGGGCCAAGCGGCACGGGCTGGCCTGACATGGCGGAAACGGCGGCGCGCAAGCAGGATGCCCGGGCGCAGGGCCGGCGCGTCGATCGGATCGACACCGCGCCGCGCTTCACCGAAACCGACGCGATCCGGCTGAACAACCTGTTCCGCGGCAGCGACACGCAGGACATGCTGCGCGGCGTACTGCGCGACCGGCTGGCCGGCGATCTTGCCGTCGTGTCCAGCTTCGGCGCGGAAAGCGCGGTGCTGCTCCACCTGATCGCGCAGATCGATCCGGCCACCCCGGTGCTGTTCCTCGAAACGCACAAGCATTTCCCGGAAACGGTCGCCTATCGCGACGAACTGGTGGCGCACCTGGGGCTGACCGGACTGCAGATCGTGGAGCCGGACGCCGAGGTACTCGCGAAGAAGGACGACAACGGCCTGCGCTGGTCGTGGGACCCGGACGGCTGCTGCGAAATCCGCAAGGTGCAGCCTCTGGCGAAGGCGCTGCTGCACTTCGATGCCTCGATCACCGGCCGCAAGGGCTTCCAGTCCGCCACGCGCGCGGGGCTGCCCCGCTTCGAGATCGATCATTCCGACGCGCAGGGCCGCCTGAAGATCAATCCGCTGGCGAGCTGGACCAAGGACGACCTCGAAGGCTGGATGGACCGGCATGGGCTGCCGCGCCATCCGCTGGTGGCGCTGGGCTACCCCTCGATCGGCTGCGCGCCCTGCACCAGCAAGGTCGCCCCCGGCGAAGACCCGCGGTCGGGCCGCTGGAAGGGCTGGGACAAGACCGAATGCGGCATCCATGTGCCGGGATCGACCGACAGCAGTTCCGGCATCGACGACGTGCCACCGGGATACGATCCGATCTTCTGATATGCTTCCCAGGGCCAGGGCAGCGGTCAACCGAGCGCGCCCAGCCATTCCGCGATCATGCGGCGCCCGGCGGAAACCGCGCCCGGCCCGTGCGCCTCGTGCGCAGCGCGCAGCGTTTCCGGGCTGTGACCGGCCGCCGCGACATCGTCCGGCGATTGTTCGATCCAGGCGTCGAAGCGGGGGTCCTCGCCCATCTCCGCGTGGAATTGCAGCGCTAGCAGATTGCGCCCGCGCCGGAACGCCTGATGGCGATAGACGTGGCTCGACGCCAGCAGTTCCACGCCTTCGGGCAGATCGAACGTATCGCCATGCCAGTGCAGCACCGGCACGCCTTCGACATGGCGCAACGGGCTGTCCCCGGCATGGACGCTGACGGGATGGAAGCCCACCTCCCTGGCGCCGCCGGGATAGACAGCAGAGCCCATGGCGGCGGCGATCATCTGCGCGCCGAAGCAGACGCCCAGCGTGGGCCGGTCCGCTTCCAGCCGCAGCGCCAGCCGGCGCATCTGGCAGCGGATCCAGGGGTGGGCTTCCTGTTCATAGACGCCCATCGGGCCGCCCATCATAATGAGCAGGTCGGGTTCGCGCAGATCGAGCGAGCCAAAGGCCGGGTCCGACACGTCGATACGGTCGACCGCGTATCCCGCCTGCTCGATCGGGTCTCGATAGCCCGCCACCCCCTCGTGGGGAACGTGGCGAATGATCAGCGCTGTTTTCATCTTGCCTTTGGTCACCCATCCGCAATCTGGTGTCAAAACCCCGTTTCCGGGACCGGACGGCTTACAGGCCGAGCCGGTCCCAGAAGTCGGTCGCCGTGACCGCCGCCGGCCGGGGGCGCCCTTCGCCGCTGTCGCCACGCGCCCATGAGGGATGTGGCAATGGCGGCACGGCGCGGCGGCGCGGGATGCGCGCCAGGGGGCCGGACGGAGATGGGGATGGTGACGACTGGGCTGCTCTCGACATTCGCATTCTCCTGTTCACGGAACACGAAGCTGGCGAGGTCGCCCGGGTTCGTGCGCTTTAGCCGTTGGTGACGCGGAGCAAGCTGACATCCATCAAAAGCCGCGGTCCGGACGGCGAAGGGAGAGGGAAGCGTCGCCCGGACGCATTATATCTACCTAATCAGTTGAGTTTATCAAGAACAGGCTTGCTTGGGCCGGGCAAAGCCTGGCTTTGCCCGCGCCGATTCCTGCGGAACATGGTTCAGGTGCCACCGCGAGCAACAGGGCTTCGCGGCGCTCTGGCGGGGCAAGCAATGGTAAACAAAGGTCTTTTTCAAGAACGCCGCACGGCCCGCTCTTAACCACTTTTTAGCCAGACCTGGTGTATCCCCATTAAACACAATCCTGCGGAACAACACCGATGGTCTCTGCCGAATATCAACAGGTTGATTTGAGCCAGCGCCGCAAGGCGCGCCGCACACAGGTGGCTGCCGACGCCAAGGTGAGCGGCGACATGCTGGGCAGCGCGCTGTGCAAGATCGTGGACATTTCCACGCACGGATCGCGGATCGAAACCTATTCCGAACTCAGCCCCAACGCCGACATCTGCCTGCGCATTCCGCCGAACATCCTGGTCGATGCCAAGGTGGTCTGGACGAACGGCTATGTTTCCGGCTGCCAGTTCCTCAAGCCCATCGCCGAGGACCTGCTGGAAGCCGTTTTCGGCATCCTCCCTCAGGGTCGCGCCCACGCGCATTGACGCCCGACCTTCCCGAGCTTCCTCCCGAGACCCCTCCGGATCACCGTCCGGAGGGGTTTTTGCATGGCGATCGCCGCGAACGGGCGGAAAGGGGGCCAAAACGCGAAGGCCCGCCACGCGGGCGTGCGTGGCGGGCCAGCTTTCCTCCCCAGGAAAGTTCCGTGCGGGATCAGCGCCCCATCGCGCTGCCGAGCCGGTGGTAGAGATTCGAGAACTTCACCGATTCCGGCTGGTCCTCGATCGCCTTCAGATAGTGCAGTACGGCTTCGCGGATCAGCTTGAAGTCCTCGGTCGAGAGGACCGCGCGGGCACGTGCAGGTTCAGCCATGGTGGGTCTCCTTCTTGGATCTTCGGGGCTTGATTGCCGCGAGGATTGCTTTGCCAGTCCGCCGGGGCTTAGGCGGCGAATTGGTTCCCCCCGCCGCGTCAGGCGGCGAACTGGTTCATCGTGTTGTGGGCGCCGCCGGCCTTGAGCGCGGCTTCCCCGGCGAAGTATTCCTTGTGGTCGTCGCCGATGTCGGAGCCGGCCATGTTCTGGTGCTTCACGCAGGCGATGCCCTGGCGGATTTCCTCGCGCTGGACCTGCTTCACGTAGCCCAGCATCCCCTCTTCGCCGAAATAGCGCTTGGCGAGGTTGTCGGTGCTGAGCGCGGCCGTGTGATAGGTCGGCAGCGTGATGAGGTGGTGGAAGATGCCCGCCTCGCGCGCCGCGTCCTTCTGGAAGGTGCGGATGCGCTCGTCGGCCTCGACGCCAAGCTCGGTGCCGTCGTAGTCCACGCTCATCAGGCGCGCCCGGTCATAGGCGGAAACGTCCTTGCCGGCCGCTTCCCAGGCGTCGAACACCTGCTGGCGGAAGTTCAGCGTCCAGTTGAAGCTGGGCGAGTTGTTGTAGACCAGCTTGGCGTTGGGGATCACCTCGCGGATGCGGCTGACCATGCCGCCGATCTGGCCGATGTGCGGCTTTTCGGTTTCGATCCACAGCAGGTCCGCGCCGTTCTGGAGCGAGGTGATGCAATCGAGCACGCAGCGGTCCTCGCCGGTTCCCGGACGGAACTGGTAGAGGTTCGAAGGCAGGCGCTTGGGCTTCACCAGCTTGCCGTCGCGGGTGATCAGGACGTCGCCGTGGCCAAGGTTGGCGGTATCGACGTCCTCGCAATCGAGGAAGCTGTTGTACTGGTCGGCGATGTCGCCCGGCTCGCGGACGAAGGCGATCTGCTTGGTCAGGCCGGCACCCAGCGAATCTGTGCGCGCCACGATGATCCCGTCATCGACGCCCAGTTCCATGAAGGCATAGCGGACGGCGCGGATCTTCGCGAGGAAGTCCTCGTGCGGCACGGTGACCTTGCCGTCCTGGTGCCCGCACTGCTTCTCGTCCGAGACCTGGTTCTCGATCTGGATGCAGCAGGCGCCCGCCTCGATGAACTTCTTGGCCAGCAGGTAGGTCGCCTCGGCATTGCCGAAGCCGGCGTCGATGTCGGCGATGATCGGCACAACGTGGGTTTCGAACTCGTCGATCTTGTGCAGCAGGCGGTGGGTGTTGACCGCGTCGCCCGCGGCCTTCGCCGCATCCAGATCGCGGAACAGCATGCCCAGCTCGCGCGCGTCGGCCTGCTTCAGGAACGTGTAGAGTTCCTCGATCAGCGCGGGAACGCTGGTCTTTTCGTGCATCGACT
>NZ_DDFB01000107.1:11858-21580 GCF_002336885.1 Novosphingobium sp. UBA1939
GCGGGATCGGCGTCATAGGCAGCCATGTCGCGGCGCATGATCTTGGCAGTGTAGCGGGCGATGTCGAGACCGGTGTGGAAGCGGTTCTGGAGGCGCATCCGCGCGACCGATTCCGGTTCGATGCCATCCCAGGTCTGCTGGAACGGGCCGATCGCCTTGCCGGCTTCGACGATGGTCTGGTGGTAGGTCATGGTATCCGATTCCCTTCCGCGTCATGCGTCTGTGCTTGAGGCCGGGATAAGGGGTCGAATCCGCGCGCGGAACCGGGTGCGCGGTGCTGTTGTCAAACTTTACAGATTTTCGTTGTAAAGTTGTACAGGCATGACAGGATGCCGCCCATGGCCAGCACGCCCCCTTCCGCCAAGTCCCCCGCCCGCCCGCTCTACCTGGGGCCGCGCATCAAGCGCCTGCGCCGCGAACTGGGCCTCACCCAGCAGGCCATGGCCGAGGAACTGGGCATTTCCCCCAGCTACATCGCCCTGCTGGAACGCAACCAGCGCCCGCTGACCGCCGACCTGCTGCTGCGCCTGGCCCGCGCCTACAAGCTCGACATGGCGGACCTCGCCGCCGACGAGCGCGACGATTACGCGCGGCGGCTGGGCGATGCGCTGCGCGATCCGATCTTCGCCGATATCGACCTGCCCGCGCTGGAAGTCGCCGATGTCGCCACCAACTTCCCCGGCGTGACCGAGGCCATGCTGCGCCTGCATGGTGCCTACCTGCGCGAACAGCAGGCGCTGGCGGCGCAGCGCGGCCAGGGCAGCGGCGATCCGGCGGCGGACCCGGTGGGCGAGGCGCGGCGCTTCGTGGCGGCGCGGCGCAACTATTTCCCCACGCTCGATTCGAAGGCCGAGGAACTCGCCGCGGAGATCGAGCGCGCCGGCGGTGGCGCGGAATGGCTGCGCCAACAGGGCGTACGCGTGCGCTTCCTGCCGCCCGACGTGATGATGGATGCGATCCGCCGCTATGACCGGCACAACGAACAGTTGCTGCTCGACGATACGCTGCCGCCGGCCAGCCGCGCCTACAACATCGCGTTGCACATCGCCTATACCGCGCTGCGGCCCGAAATTTCGACGATCATCCGGGGGGAGAGCTTCGCCAGCCCGACCGCCGCCAACCTCGTGCGGCGCGCACTGGCGGGCTATGCCGCCGCCGCGCTGGTCATGCCCTATGACCGGTTCGCCCGCGCGGTGGAAGCGCGGCGCTATGACATCGAGGCGCTGTCGGGCCTGTTCGGCGCCAGCTTCGAACAGGTCGCGCACCGCCTGACCACGCTGGGCCGGCCGGGGCAGGAGCGCGTGCCGTTCTTCTTCCTGCGCGTGGACGCGGCGGGCAACGTGTCCAAGCGGCTGGACGGTGCGGGCTTTCCCTTCGCCGCGCATGGCGGCGGCTGCCCGCTGTGGAACGTCCACACCGTGTTCCGCACGCCGGGCGAGATCGTCACGCAATGGCTGGAACTGCCCGACGGCCAACGCTTCTTCTCGATCGCGCGGACGGTGGTTTCGGGCGGCGGCGGGCACGAGCGGCCCCGGACCACCCGCGCCATCGCGCTCGCCTGCGCCGCCGAACACGCCGGGAAGCTGGCCTATGCCGCCGGCGCCGATGCCCAGGGCCTATCCGCCACACCCATCGGCGTCACCTGCCGCCTCTGCCACCGCGCGCAGTGTACCGCGCGCGCCGAACCGCCGATCGGCCGCGAGATCCTGCCGGATGACTACCGCCGCGCGGCCGAGCCCTTCGCGTTCGCGGAAAGCTGAGAGCCGGGACCGGCTGCGCGCGGTGTGGCCAACCCCGCCAGCGCTTGCAGCGGGGGCAGCGGGGGGCTATCGGCCGCTTCCCTGTCCGTTCCGCCGCAAAGGCACCACCATCCCGTGTCCAAGATCATTCCCCTTGCCGACGTCGATCCCGCGCTGGTCGAGCAGCTGCTCGATACCGCCTTCGAGCCGGAACGCCGCCAGCGCACCGCGTACAAGGTGCGCGAGGGCACCGAATGGCTGCAGGGCCTGTCGTTCGCCGCGCTGGACGATGACGACATGCTGGCGGGCACGATCCAGTGCTGGCCGGTGGCGCTGAACGACGCGGCCGGGCGCGCCCATCCGATGATCATGGTCGGCCCGGTGGCGGTGATGCCCGCGCTGCAGGGCAAGGGCTATGGCCAGGCGCTCGTCACCGCCAGCCTGACCGCGATCGATCCCCGCGCACCGCTGCCGCAAGTGATGATCGGCGATCCGGAATACTACGGCCGGTTCTTCGGCTTCGCCAACGCCCACACGGGCGGCTGGCGCCTGCCTGGCCCCTATGAGCAGCACCGCCTGCTGTGCCGCACCGCCAATCCGGCGGTGTTGCCGGCGGAAGGCATGCTGGGGCCTTGGCGCGGCTGATCCGATCTGGCATCGGAATCGCGATGCCCTATACCCCGCCCCCCGAACTCGCGGCCATGTCGCTCGCGGAACTGGCCGAGGCCCACGCCGAACGCCGGTTGCCCCCGCTCGACCAGTGGGCTCCCGCACGCACAGGCGACAGCCACATGCGGATCGCGGCGGACGGCACGTGGTTCCACGAAGGATCGCCGATCCGCCGCCCGGCCATGGTCCGCGCCTTTTCCGGTCTGCTGCGGCGGGAAGCGGACGGCGGGCACTGGCTGGTCACCCCGTTCGAGAAGCTGTCGATCGCGGTGGAGGACGCGGCGTTCGTCGCCACCGATATGCAGGTGCGGCACGAGGACGCGCGGAACCGGCCGGTGCTGGCCTTCCGGCTCAACACCGACGACGTGGTTCTGGCCGGGCCGGAGCACCCGTTGCGCGTGGCCGGCACCGCCGAAGTCCCCGCGTTCTACCTGGCGGTGCGCCACGGCGCGGAAGCGCGGCTCAACCGCAGCACCTATGGCCAGCTGATCGACCACGCGCTGGACGTGTCGGGAGAAGGCGCGCTCGCGGTGGAAAGCCTGGGTGCGCGCTTTCCGCTGGTGCCCGCCGCATGAACGCATCGCTGCTCGACCGGCTGACCGCGCTCTACGCCGACGGGCACAGCCGCACGCTCGACGACCTGTACAGCGACTGGCGCGCGCCCAGCGAAGGCGCGCTGCGCGATGCCGCCGTGCTGATAGCGGTGACCGACCGGCGGGACCATCCCGATGGGCCGGGCGTGCTCGTCACCCACCGCCCCTCGCACATGCGCGCGCATCCGGGGCAGGCGGCGTTTCCGGGTGGCAAGCTGGAACCCGGCGAAACCCCGATCGAGGCGGCGCTGCGCGAGGCGGAGGAGGAACTGGGCCTTCACCGCCGCCATGTGACCGTGATCGGCGCCACCGATTCCTTCCGCACCGGCACCGGATACCACATCACGCCGGTCCTGGCGGTCGTGCCCGAGGGGCTGGCGCTGGAGCCCAATCCCAACGAAGTGGCCGAATGGTTCGAGCCACCGTTCGGCTTCGTGCTCGATCCCGCCAACCACACCCGCAAGACCGGCTTTCACAACGGCATCGAGCGCGCCTATCTCGAAATCATGTGGCACCAGCATCGCATCTGGGGCGTGACCGCCGGGATCGTCGCCAACCTTTCGCGCCGGATCGCGTGGGGCGCATGACCAGCCATCTGCCCGCCGCCCCGTGGACGCAGCGCGCGGACCTCGCCGCGCTGGTCGCCGCGCTCGATCCGCTGGCGCAGGGCAACTGCCGCTATGTCGGCGGCGCGGTGCGCGACACGCTGCTGGGCGCCCCGGTCAAGGACATCGACATGGCGACCCAGCTGGTGCCGCAGGAAACCATGGCGCGGCTGGAAGCGGCCGGCATCCGCACCATTCCCACCGGCATCGTCCACGGCACCGTCACCGCGCTGCTGCCCGAAGGCGGGGTGGAGATCACCACGCTGCGGCGCGACGTGTCCACCGACGGCCGCCACGCCACGGTCGCCTTCTCCACCGCATGGCGCGAGGACGCGGCGCGGCGCGATTTCACGATCAACGCGCTCTATGCCGATCCGCGCACGCTGGCGGTCACCGATTTCTTCGGCGGGCTGGACGATCTGGCGGGGCGCCATGTCCGCTTCATCGGCGAGGCGGAGCAGCGCATCCGCGAGGATTACCTGCGCATCCTGCGTTATTTCCGCTTCCAGGCGCGCTTCGGCACACTGCCCGCCGATGCCGAGGCGGAACGCGCCTGCGCGGCGCTGGCGGCGGGGATGAAGGGCCTTTCGCGCGAACGTATCGGCTGGGAACTGCTCACCCTGCTCGGCCTGCCCGATCCCGCGCCCACGGTGCGGCGCATGGCGGAGCTGGGCGTGCTGGCGCAAGTGCTGCCGGAAGCGACAGCAGCGGGCCTCGACAGCCTCGCAACGCTGATCGCCAGCGAACGGCGCGAAGGGCTGGCGCCCGACGCCCTGCGCCGTCTGGCCGCGCTGCTGCCCGCCGATCCGCCCATGGCCGAACAGGTGGCGGCGCGGCTGCGCCTGTCGATCGCCCAGCGCAAGCGGCTGGCCACGGCGGCAGCGCGCGACGGTGTGGTGTCCGATCCGCGCGGCCTTGCCTACCGCCTGGGGCGCGAAGAAGCGCTGGACCGGCTGCTGCTGGCGGGCGCCTCCACCATGCCGCTCACCAGCTGGGACGTGCCCCGTTTCCCGCTCAAGGGAGGCGAAATCGTGGCGCGCGGGGTCAGCAAGGGGCCGGACGTGGCGCGCATCCTGCGGGCCGTGGAAGCGCGCTGGATCGCGGAAGGCTTTCCCGACGCGGCGCGCGTGGGCGCACTGCTGGACGCGGAACTGGGCTGACCTGACTTCAGCGCCCGCCTGAAGCGAACCCTACCCCCGCCACTCCCGCCGCTCCTCGGCGGCGCGCAGCACTTCGTAGGAGAGTTGCAGGGCATGAAACGCCTTGGCGGCTTCGGCATCGCCCGGCCGCACGTCGGGGTGGACTTCCTTGGCCTTGGCGCGCCAGGCCTTCTTCACCGCTTCGAAATCGGCGTCCGGGTCCAGCCCCAGCACTTCCAGCGCGCGCAATTCGTCGCGGCTGCGCGTGCCGTCGCCCGATCCGCCCCACTGGCTCCACGCCGACTGGCGATAGGCCTCGCCCGTCGCGCGCTCGGACTGCTCGCGCTGTTCGGCCTCTTCCTTGTCCAGCCCTTCGAAATAGTTCCAGCCGGCGTTGTATTCGGCCGCGTGCTTTTCGCAGAAGTACCAGCGATCCGGGCTGTTGGGCGATTTGGGCGCGGGGCAATCGCCCTTCTCCTCGCACCCGGCGCGATCGCACAGGCGCACGGTCGCCGCCTCGCTCGCAGCGCCATACCCGCGCCAGCGCGGGAAACCCCAATCCACCGATCGTCGTTGACGGGCCATCACTTCTTCTTTTCGTACCAGTCCAGATAAGTGCCCAGCTGGGCATCGGAAGGGCTCAGCACATTGCGCGCCAGCCGCGCCCAGTATTTGGCTTCCTTTACCGATACGGCAACCCCCTTCCCGGTGGCATAGAGCCAGGCCGTGGCGGCCATGGCCACCGGCCGGTTGTCCTGAGCCGCGCGCAGACAGTTGGCGAAGACCGTTTCGGGCTTCTGCTCGGGCGCGGTGCCGGCTTCAAGCTGGCAGAGCCAGTTGTCGGCCGATCGGCTGCCGGCGGCCGCCAGCGCCGCCAGCCGCGTCCGCGCCGCATCGCGTTCACCGCCATAATACCCCAGCGCATAGGCCGCATAGGGGTAGTCCGCCCCGGCCGCGGTCCGCCACAGGGCCATCGCCCGCGCCCGGTCCTGCTCGGGCGGAGAAGCGGTATAGAGCATGTAGGCGAGGTTCGACTGCGCCTTAGCATAGCCGGCCTCCGCCGCCTGGGCATAGACGCGCAGGGCTTCCGCGCGGTCGCCGGGACGATCGCCCAGGAATTGCAGGAAATAGGCATAGACGGTCAGCACCGCCGGGTTTCCGCCGCGCGCCGCATCGGCCAGAAAGCCCCGCGCGCCGGCGAGATCGCGCGGCACGCCGAGGCCGAGGTAGAGCATCGTGCCATAGACATACTGCGCCATCTCGTCGCCGCTGCCGGCAAGCGCGGCAATCTGTTCAGGCCGCGCCCGCTTGAGCACGCGGGCGGCCAGGATCGGGCCGTCCTCGCGCGCCAAATCGTCGGGCGTAATGACCGCGATCGCCGCGCGGGCCTCGGCCATCGCGGACGGGGCGGCGCGCAGGGCGACGGGCGGCGCGGGCGCGACCGCCGCGGCGCGGCGCAGGTAGAACCGGTTCTGGTCCGGCAACTGGCCATAGGGAATCGGGCTCTGCACCCCGTAGGGAAACCGCTGCGTGCCCGACTTCACGTCTTCCATCACGAAGCCGATGTAATCCGTCAGGTTCACGCCTGGCGTGGCGAGCCAGTCGACCACGGCGCTGGCAAAGGGGCTGTTGGTCCCGGTGGGGAACGGCCGCGCATCATAGGCCACGCTGCCGCGCGCGGTGGAATAGAACACGACCCCGCTGAACCGGTCCGGCAGGCCGATGAAGCCGGGCGGTCCGTCAGGCCCCTTTTCATCCGCATCGACGACGCGCACGATCGCGGCGCGGCTGCGACAGGCATCGAGGAAGGCGACGGGATGCTTCGCGCGGTTGGCGGCGGCCAGCGGCTCCGCCAGATTGACGAACAGGCCGCGCAAGTTGGCGCGGCTGGTCTCGGTGGGCGCATCGGACGGCACGAGGTAGTTGTCGCCCGCATATTCAAAGCCGTGCCCGGCGAAATAGAACACCGCCGTTTCGGCCTTCGCCGCCAGATCACCGAACAGCGCGACGGCCGCCGCCAGGTCATCGCGCGAGGCATCCTCCAGCAGGATCACGCGGAAGCCGCTGGCGGCGAAGGCCGCGCAGACCTGCCGCGAATCCGATCGGGCGTTGTCGAGCTGGTCCCAGTGCTGGTCGAGGTAACGGCGATTGCCGACGACGAGCGCCACCCGATCGCTGGCGATGTCGGCATCGCACCGCGGCGGCGGCGGCGCGGCCGCCATGGCCGGACCGGCCAGCGCCTGCGCCAGCAGGAACACGGCAAATGCCAGAACCTTCCGGATCATACCTGCATCTCCATGCACGCCACGGCCTCCCGCATGCCACGCCCCCTCCAAAAGCAACGTCCCGGGGCAAGGCTTGTCAAGCCATGCCCCGGGACAGCCGTTGTTGGGAAGCCATTTTATGCCGCCGCCGCGATGGGTCGCGGCGGCACACGCGGGAAACGGCTTACTGCACCGTCACCGTCACCGCGCGGCGGTTCTTGGCCCAGCTTTCCTCGTCAGACCCCAGCGCGATCGGGCGTTCCTTGCCATAGCTGACCGTGGTGATGCGCGAGGCATCGATGCCCACGCTGGTCAGGTAGTTCTTGGCGGCATTGGCGCGGCGTTCGCCCAGCGCGATGTTGTAATCGCGCGTGCCGCGTTCGTCGCAGTGCCCTTCGAGGGTGATCTTCTTGTCGGGATAACGCGCCAGCCACTGCGCCTGGCTTTGCAGGATGGCCTGCGACTGCACGTCGACGTTGTAGCGATCCGTGTCGAAATGGATCGTGTCGGACGTCACCGAAGCCACGAAATCCTCCTGGCTGCCGGGCATCGGGCCAGCCGGGGTCGTTACCGGGGGCGTGGTGGTGGTCGTCGTCGTGGTCGGGGCCGGCGGCAGTTCCTTCGGCGCCTTGGGCGCGCAGGCGGCGAGCGTCAGGCTGGTGACCAGGGCACTGGTGATCAGGATCTTGCGATGCACAGCATTCTCCTTGTGCAAGAGAGGGTACGGGGGAGGAAAAAGCGGGACGAACGCAGATGTTTGGCAATAGGTACGATGGAGCGAGAGAAAAGTGCGACGGAAAGCGCCTTGATACAACCCCCTGCGGCCCGTTGCGTTCCGTTACGGCAGCACCGGCCCCCAGGCCGGGTCCGATCCGTCAACAGGGGTGTTGAGCTTGCGCTCGTTGCGGCCGGTCAGGTCGACCTGCCAGATGCCGGTCCGCCCGCTGTTCCGTTCGGTGCGGAAGAACTGGATGATGCGGCCGTTGGGCGACCAGGTCGGCGCCTCGTCCTGCCAGCTGTCGGTCAGGTCGCGCAGGCCGGTGCCGTTGGGGCTCATCACCGCGATGCGGAAGTTCCCCGCGATGTGCGTGAAGGCGATCTGGTCGCCGCGCGGGCTCCATTCGGGCGTCGCCGCCCGGCCGCCGAAGAAGCTGATGCGCTTCTGGTTGGATCCGTCCGCGTCCATCACATAGACCTGCTGGCCGCCCGAACGGTCGCTTTCGAACACGATCTTGCTGCCATCGGGCGAATAGCTGCCGCCCACGTTGATGCCCGGCGTGTTGGTCAGCTGCTGCGATGCGCCGCCGTTGGCCGAGACGCGATAGATGTTGGTGTTGCCGCCGGTGGCCATGGAATAGAGGATCCACTTGCCGTCGGGCGACCAGCGCGGCGCGAAGGTGGGGTTGGTGCTCTGCGTCACCAGCCGCTGCTGCCCGGTGCCGATATCGTAGATGTAGATGCGCGGCGCGCCGTTCAGGTAGCTGAGATAGACGATCTGGCGGTAATCGGGCGAATAGCGCGGGGTCAGCGCGGTGGCCTGCCCGTTGGTGATGAAGCGGTGGTTCGCCCCGTCCGAATCCATGATCGCCAGCTGCTTGCGACGATGGTCCTTCGGGCCGGTTTCGGCGATATAGGCGATCTTGCTGTCGAAGAACGGGCTTTCGCCGGACAGCCGTGAATAGACCATGTCGGCGCACTTGTGCGCGGCGCGACGCCATTCCTCGGGCTTCACGATATAGCCCTGCCGGCCCAGCTCGCTGCCCAGCTGCACGTCATAGAGATAGCAGCCCACGGTCAGGCGGCCATCCGGGTTGCCCTTGACGAAGCCCTGCACCAGCATTTCGGCCGAACGCCCGCGCCAGCCGTCGAACGCGGGCGCGGTCACTTGCGCGAAATCGATCGCGGGCAGCGCGTCCGGCCCCACCGGCTTGAACAGGCCGTTGTTCTTGAGATCGTTGTAGATCACCCGCGCCAGGTTCTTGCCCAGCGCGGCGGTGTTGCCGCCATCGGCCGAGGTGGGCACCGCCTGGTCGGTGGCGAAGGTGGGAATGGCGATGCCCAGGTCCTGCCAGGCATTGTCGTCGGTGACCGAGCCGGTCAGGCCGCCATCGTCATGCGGTGCGCCAGAGGAATTGGGGGCGGGTGTAGGAGCGGCCGAGGGCGGCAGCAACTGCGCCTGCGCGAAAGCCGGCGCGGCGATGCCGAGCGGCAGCAGGGCAAGGCTGAACAGAAGAACGGTCTGGCGCGAGGTCATTGGGACAACTTCCTGTCGAAGCGGAACTGCGCGATGCGCTTCCAGCCATTGTAGTATTGTGCGGGGAGGTTGAAAGGCGCGGCAAGCTGCACCGCGCGGATCGCCATTTCGGCATGGCGCTGCGCCTGCGGGCGGTTGGCGTCGGTGATGCCGGATTGCTGGACGACGCGCGGCCGCCCGGCCAGCGAACCATCGGGATTGAGATCCCAGGCCAGGATCGTCACCAGCAGGTCGGCATCGGCCCCCTGCGGCGCGGTCCAGTGCGGCTTGATCTGGCGCGAGATCGAACTGGCGAGCGACGAGCGCACCTCCGGCCCAAGCGTAGCGGCGGGCGGCGTGTGCGCGGTGCCGGGGGTGGTCGCGCCGGCCACGCCCTTGAGGAAATCGCTGCCGACGAAGCTGCCCCCCGCCGGCGCATCGGGCCGGCGGCGCGGACGGTCGTCACCGGCTCGCGCGGCC
>NZ_DDFB01000009.1:0-39873 GCF_002336885.1 Novosphingobium sp. UBA1939
GCAGCATGGCCCGGGCCAGGTGACCCAGCGCCTGCCGCTCGGCGGCGGGATCGCACGGCAGCGTCGCCAGCGTGGGGCAGCGCGCCCGTGCGTCCGCCAGCGTCATCCCGGCGGAAAGACCGGCCTTGCGGGCATGGCTGTCCACCTGCGCCAGGCGCAGGGCGTTGCCCGTGCGCATGACCAGCGCGAACGGCTCAGGCGGCGCGGGGAGGGACGAAGCCGCCGCTTCCCGCGCCCGCTCGCACGCCAGGTACGGGAACCACAGTGCCAGACAGCGCCGGTCCGTGATGGAGGGCGCGCTCCGCTTCCCGGAAGGTTCCATGTTCCGCATTCCATTCCAGCCGCCAGCGCAGGCCGCCCATGCCGCCGCGCTGGCGCAACAGTTCCGCTTCGATGGCCGGCCAGCCCGGCGCGTTCGCTTCCAGCGCCGTGGAAGGCGCGCTGGTGATGGCCCAGCGGGTGCGCGCCGCGCTGGGGCGGGGCGGGGCATCGCCGCGCAGCACGATCACCGCCTTGCCCGCCTGTTCTGTGCCATCCTGTTCCGCCGCCAGCGCCAGGCGCCGGCTGGTGGTGAGATCGTACCGCGCCAGCCGGCCCTGCGTTTCCAGCAGGACCGTGCCGACGCCGGGGCAGCGGGCCGCCTCCAGCCCGGCGCGCAGCAGGTCCAGTTCGCTGGCAGTGCGCACGATCACCAGCCGCCCGGGCGCCAGTCCCAGCGCCGCCAGCCCTTCCGCGCAAGGCAGGGCGGGAAAAGCCGCGGGGCGGGGGCCGCCGATCAGGAAGATCGCCTGCCCGTGCCTGCCCGCCCCGTGCCTGTCTTGTTCGCTGTCCCGGCGGATCGTGGAAAACAGGGCGAAGGCCATGGCCGCCGCCCAGTCTTCCGGCGCGGCGTGGATTTCATGGAGCCCACCCGCATCGAGCGGCGGCATCCGTGCGGAAACCCGTTCCCTTGCCTCGGGCCGCAAGGGCCGGCCGAGTGGAAAGACGTTGCCAGTCATACTCCGAATCACATGGTTGTTCTTTTTATGTTCCAACTTTGAGGGGGATTTGTCCATCGCCGATGATGGAGTGGGGACGAACGTCTAAAGCAGCGCCCAGCCGGCCAGCGCCGCACCCGATGCCACCAGCGAAGCGGCGAGCGGCAAGGCGGCGCGCACGCCGCCGGCGCGCCAGCCGATTACCGCGGTCATGCCGGCCTTGACCGCGGTATTGGCCAGGATCGGGGCGGAAAGGACAAGACCGGCGGTGCGTCCGTCCAGCGCGTCGGCGGGAAGGTTGGCGAGCGTCAGCACGGCCGCGTCCACGTCGGACACGCCGATCAGTCCCAACACCACCGCGATGCCGCTGCTGCCGAAGCGGGACAGCGCCCAACGCGCCGCCAGCGACAGCACGGCGACCAGCCCCGCCAGCAGCAGAGCGGGGGTAAAGCTGAGCGGATTGCCCAGCGTTACTTCCCCGGTTCGCGTTTCCTGTCCGCGCCAGGCGATCAGCGCCAACAGCCCGGCAACGAGCGTGGCAGGCGCCATGGCTACCGCAAGCGAGGGCAGGGCACGCGGCACGAGTGCCAGCACCAGCAGTTGCACGCGCACGAACATGACGATGGAAGCCAGCGCGATTCCGGCGGTCAGGGCCCCGCGCGCTTCGGGTTCGGAACGCAAGCGGCGCGCATATTCCGCCGTCACCGCCGTCGACGAGACGATGGCCCCGGTCAGCGCGACGAACAGGATGCCGCGATTGGTCCCGTAGCGCCGCGTCACGACATAACCCGCGAACGACAGGCCGGTCACGAAGACCACGACCAGCCAGATACGGCGCGGGTTCCACGCCTCGTAGGGGCCATAGGCGGCATCCGGCAGCAAGGGGAGCACGACCAGCGCGACCAGTACGAAGCGGGCGGCCGCCTCCACCTCCTCGGCGTTCAGGCCCCTGAGCAGCGCATGCATCGATTGCCGGCCACTTAGGATCGCGAACATCGCCGCCGCCGCGCCGAGCGCCACGGTCGGCGAAATACGCACCGCGACCAGCCCAACGCCGAATGTCAGCATCGCCGCGATCGTCGTCGTGGCGGACAGCCGGTTTTCGCGCATGGTGCGGACATAGCCGACGACAAGGACGGCCAGCGTGCCGAGGCCGATGACCGCAGCCAGGCCATCGCCCAGCAATCCCGCGAGGCCGCCCAGCAGACCGATAAGCCCGAACGTGCGGAACCCCGCGACCCGGTTGCCTTCGCCTTCTGCGCGCTGGCTGAAGCCGCGTTCGATCCCCACCAGCAGCCCGGCGGCAACCGCGGCAAGCAGGCCAATGAGGGAAGACGCCGCCGCCATCAACGGGTCAGACGCTCGCGCCCACCAGTCGGCCGATCCCGGCGGTAATGGCCATGGCCAGCGCCCCCCAGAACACCACGCGCAAGACCGGCCGCGCCGGGCTGGCCCCGCCCGCCCGCGCACCGATCCAGCCGAGCAGGGCGAGGAACAGGATAGACCCCACCGCTTCGCCCGCCACGGTCCCGCCTGCGGGCAGAACCGCGGCAAGGATAACCGGCAGCAGCGCTCCGGCGGTGAAGGTCGCCGCAGAGGTGAAGGCAGCCGTGACCGGGCGCGCGGTCGTCAGTTCGGTGATGTGCAGTTCGTCGCGGGCATGGGCGCCCAGGGCATCGCGCGCCATCATCTGCTCGGCGACGCTGCGCGCCAGATCGGGTTCCACCCCGCGTTCGACATAGAAGCCGGCCAGTTCATCGAGTTCGGCTTCGGGCTGGGTCGCCAGTTCCTGCCGTTCGCGATCCAGGTCGGCGCGTTCGGTGTCGGACTGGGAACTGACAGAAACATATTCGCCAGCGGCCATCGACATCGCCCCGGCGACCAGCCCGGCGATTCCCGAAACCAGCAGCGAGGAGCGTGAAGCGCCCGATGCTGCCACGCCGATGATCAGGCTGGCGGTGGAGACGATGCCGTCGTTGGCGCCCAGCACGGCCGCGCGCAGCCAGCCGATCCGGGCGACGAGATGGCTTTCGCGATGATGTGGCATCAGGGGACGGCGCAAGGCGGTTCCTTTCCTTTGGTTGCGACGGTCTTACACCGCCATGGAGGGGCGTGCCACGTCGCATACGTCCTATAACCCCAGGTTATAGAGGGCGCCCCTCTTTGGGCTTGGCGATGGCGCCACAACCCGCGAAACCGGCGGCGCAGCGAAGCGAGGAAACAGCATGATACCCGGCCCCTATCTGGTCTATCTTGGCGCGGTTACCGATCCGCTGGCCGCCAAGACGGCGCGTGGCATCGCGTTCTGGCGTCCCGGCATGGCGATTGCCGAAATGGCCGAACCGGGCTGCCCGGTCACGGTGGGCTTGCCCCGGATGAGCCTTGTCGAAGCCGTGGCGGCCGGCGCGCGGACGGCGGTGCTGGGCTATGCCAATGCCGGTGGGGTGATGGACGCGGGAACGGTTGCCTTCTGCCTGGAAGCCCTGGGCGCGGGGCTGCATGTCGCTTCGGGCCTGCACGCGCGCCTTGCCGGCAATCCGGCGATACGCGCCGCGGCGGAAACCGCCGGGCTTTCGCTGTTCGACGTGCGCGAACCGCCCGCTTCGCTGCCGCTCGGCACCGGGCGCAAGCGCGCGGGGAACCGGCTGCTGACGGTGGGCACCGACTGTGCGGTTGGCAAGATGTATTCCACGCTGGCGATCGAGCGCGAACTGCGCGGTCGGGGTGTTGCGGCCGATTTCCGCGCCACGGGGCAGACCGGCATCCTGATCGCCGGATCGGGCGTGCCGATCGATGCGGTGATCGCCGACTTCATCGCCGGGGCCGCCGAATGGCTTTCGCCCGAACGCCACGATGGCGGCTGGGACCTTATCGAGGGGCAAGGGTCGCTGTTCCATCCCTCCTATGCCGGCGTTTCGCTGGGCCTGCTGCACGGCGCGCAGGCGAGGGCGCTGGTGCTGTGCCACGAGGCGGGGCGCGAGACGATCCGCCATGCTGGGGACTATCCGGTGCCGGTGCTGGCCGCATGCCTGGCGCGCAACCTGGAAGCCGCGCGCCTGACAAGCCCGGATGTGATCGCGGTGGGCGTCGCGGTCAACACGTCGGCGCTGCCAGGGCAGGAAGCGCAGGCATACTGCCGGCGCGTGGAGGATGAACTGGGTCTTCCGTGCCAGGACCCGGTGGCGATGGGTGTGGATCGGATCGTGGATCGGCTGCTGGCATGTTGCGCAGCGTAGATATTCGCGTCGAATGCTGGCCCTTGCGCGCGCCGTTCCGGATAGCGCGCGGCACGCGCACGGACATCGCGGTGGTGGTCGTCACGATCGGCGAAGGGAGCGTGGCCGGGCCGGGCGTTGTCGGGCGGGGCGAGGGCACGCCGTCCGCCCGCTACGGCGAGACGCCGGAATCCGTGCGTTTGCAGATTGAAGCCGCGATACCGGCGCTGCAGGCCGGTTGCGACCGCGCGGCGCTGCGCACGCTGATGCCGCCCGGCAGCGCGCGCAACGCGGTCGATGCCGCGCTGTGGGATCTGGAGGCACGCCATGCCCGAAACATCGCGCCCGTACTGCCGCCTCTCACCAGCGCGCAAACCGTCTCGATCGACCGGCCCGAGGCGATGGCGCGGGCGGCGCACAAGCTGGCGCGGGCGCGGCTGGTCAAGGTCAAGGTCGATGCCGCCGATCCGGAAACCTGCCTGCGCGCGGTGCGGTGCAGCCTGCCGGACACGACGCTGATCGTCGATGCCAACGAAGCCTGGACGATGCCGCTGCTGGTGGCGATGCAGCCGGTGCTGGCGGAACTGGGCATTGCGCTACTGGAACAGCCGTTGCCGGCCGGGCAGGATGGCGCGTTGGCAGGCTTCACGGCGCAGGTGCCGATCTGTGCCGACGAATCCTGCCACGTCGCTGCCGATATCCCTCGGTTGCGCGGGCTTTACCGGTTCGTGAACATCAAGCTCGACAAGACTGGCGGACTGACCGAGGCGCTGGCGCTGTACGACGCAGCGCGGGCCGCAGGCTTGGGCGTGATGGTCGGCTGCATGCTGGCGACCTCGCTCGGCATAGCGCCGGCGCTGCGGATCGCCGCACGCGCCGATTTCGTCGATGTCGATGGCCCGTGGTGGCTGCTCGAGGACCGGTCGGGTGGATTGCGCGTGCTGGACGATGGCGTTGTCGTACCGCCGCAGCCGGGCTTCTGGGGCGGTATTGCCTGAGGATCGGGCTTGCCAGGCGCGGACGTGCCCATAAGGTCGCCGCATGATCAGCCTGCGGCATATCGAGGTGTTCCACGCCGTCTATCAGACCGGCTCGCTCAGTGGCGCGGCGCGATTGCTGGGCGTGTCGCAGCCATCGGTGGGCAAGGTGCTGCGCCACGCCGAAACGCGGCTGGGCTTCGCGCTGTTCCGCGTGGTCAAGGGGCGGCTGGTACCGACCGACGAGGCGCACGAACTGTTCGCGGATGCCAGCGCGGTGCGGCACAGCGTCGACATGCTGCGCGAATCCGCGCGCAACCTGCGCCGGATCGAGCAAGGCCGGCTGCGCGTGGCGATGATCCATTCGCTGGGGCTGGAGGTGGTTCCCGATGCGGTGGCCGCGTTCGCCGCGCGGCATCCTGGCGTTTCGATCGATTTGCGGACGCTGCACAGCGAGGAACTGGTCGAGGCGCTGCAGGCCCGCACCAGCGATATCGTGATCGGCTATGACGCGCCGCGCCATCCCCGGCTGGCGCCCGTCATGCTCGGGACCGGCCAGATCGTGTTGTTGTTCCGCCGGCAGGATATTCCCGATCCTCCGGAGCGGATCGCGCTGGAGGACGTCCGCCACCTGCGCGTGATCGAACTGCTCAACGACGGCACCATCGGCAGGTTGCTGAGCCGTCGGCAGCCCACCGCGGATGACGGCGCCCCGGTGATCCAGACGAAGACCTATTTCGTGGCGGCGGCCCTGGTCGGACGCGGGCTGGGCGTGGCGATCATGGACGAATTCACCGCCCGGGCCTGCGCCAGCGAAGCCATGGATTATCGCCCGTTGAACGAAGCGATGCGCTTTGATGTGATTGCCGCGCATCTCGAAGACCGGCCGCTTTCCACCGTTTCGCACCATTTCCTCGAATGTGTCCGGGGCGCCTTGGCCACGCGGTGAGGGCACCTTTGCCCTTGCCTGATGCCCGTTCCTGTGTAGTTTAACTGATCGATTAAAAGAGGGTGGCGGCGCGCGCTGGATCTTGGCCGAACGCCGCGGGAAAAGGGGTGCGTGAAATGTCGATCCTTCTTGACGAGGGACAGCAGGCGATTGCGACGGAGTGCCGGCGCGTTCTGGAGGCGCGGTCGGACAAGGGGCGCTTGCTGGGCTTGCTGGAGCAGGTGGGCGCTTGCGACGCGGTGTTCCGGGATACGGCGGTGGAGCAGGGCTGGATGGCGCTGGCGATCGCGGAGGAGCATGGCGGGCTTGGTCTGGGCCTGATCGAGCTGGGGCTGGTGGCGCAGGCGACAGGCGGGGTAATCGCGGGCGCGCCGTTCCTGACGATGGGCTATGGCGCGGCGCGGGTGCTGGCCGAGGCTGGATCGGCCGAGGTGCAGGCAGCATGGCTCCCCCGGCTGGCGAGTGGCGAGGCGACGGCGACGGTGGCCTTCGCGGAAGGCAATGCGCCGCTGCCGCTACGCCCGACCACGGTCTTCGCGGCCGGTCGGCTGACGGGCGTCAAGGAAGGTGTGGTGGCCGGGCTTGCCGCGGACATCGCGGTGGTCTGGGCCATGAACGAGGGTGAGCCGGCGCTGGTGCTCGTCGAGCTGGCTGACGGGAATCGGGCCGGTGCCACGCGCAATCCGGTGGATGGCTTCGACAACAGCCGCCTCTATGCCGACCTCGCCTTTGCCGAGGCGCCGGCCACGCTGCTGGCGCGGGGCGAGGCGGCCCGCGCGCTCGCGCTCGACGTGCTGGCGCGGATGGCGGTGGTGACGGCGCACGAACAGACCGGCGGGGCCGAAACGCTGCTGACGATCGCGCGCGATTATGCCGTGACGCGCAAGGCCTTCGGCCAGCCGATCGGCGCGTTCCAGTCGGTCAAGCACCGCATCGCCGAGCTGTACGGGCTGGTCGAGATCGCGCGGGCCAACTGCATCCATGCGGCGGCGCTGGCGGATGCTGCTGACGGGACGTCCAATGGGACAGCCAACTTCCTCATCGCGTCGGCGGACGCGCGGATTTCCGCGACCGAGGCCTATGACACCGCCGCGCGCGATTGCGTGCAGATCCACGGCGGGATCGGCGTGACCTGGGAGCAGGGGCTGCATCTGCACATGCGCCGCGCGCGCAGCCTGGCGATCGAGCAGGGCAACCTGCTGTTCTGGGAAGACCTGCTGGTCGATCACCTGACGGGAGAAGTGGCATGAGCGATTACGAAGCTTTCCGCGCCCGCGCCCGCACGTGGCTGCAATCGGTGGCGGGCGAGTTCGGGCGCGAGGCCCGGCGCGGGCTGGACGTGGAGCAGGATCTGGCGCTGGGCCGGCGCTATCTGGCGGCGCGGTTCGACGCGGGCTTTGCCGGGATCAACTGGCCCACGGAGATGGGCGGGCAGGGCCTGACCCACATCGAGAAGGTGATCTTCGATACCGAGGAGATGGGCTTCGGGATGCCCACGGCCTATTTCGGCATTTCGCTGGGGATGCCGGTGCCGATCCTGATGCGCTTCTGCGAGGACAAGGCCTTCGTCAAGGAACGGGTGCTCAAGGCGCTGCGCGGTGAGGAAATCTGGTGCCAGCTGTTCTCCGAGCCAGCCGGCGGATCGGATCTGGCCGGCCTGCGCACCCGCGCCGAAGTGGACGGCAACGGCTGGAAGCTCAACGGGCAGAAGGTGTGGACCAGCTGGGCGCAGTATTGCGACTATGGCGTGATCGTGGCGCGGACCGATCCCACGGTGCCCAAGCACAAGGGGCTGACCTATTACTGGGTGGACATGAAGGCGCCCGGCGTCGAGGTCCGTCCGATCAAGCTGGCGGGCGGGGACAGCCACGTCAACGAGGTGTTCTTCGACGACGTGCGGCTGGAGGATAGCCAGCGGATGAGCCCGGTGGGCGGCGGCTTCGCGGTGGCGATGGCGACGCTGATGATCGAGCGCTACGTGGCGACCGACAGCGGCGGCTTCGGCCCGCATCTTGACCTGTTCGTGGACCTGGCGCGCGATGTGGAGATCAACGGCCGCCCGGCGATCGAGGATGGTCGCGTCCGTTCGCAGATCGCGCGCAACCACGCGATGCGCGCGGGGCTGGAATCGATCACCACGCGCGCCATGCTGATGATGCAGGCGGGGATGGAGCCGGGGCCGGAAGGCTCGCTGAACAAGCTGGTGGCGGTGCGCAGCCGGCAGAAGCTGTCGGAACTGGCGATCGACCTGCAGGGCAACGCCGGCCTCGCGTTCGATCCGCATGCCTCGCAGAAGGAGAACTGGACGGCGAGCTGGCTCAACGCCCCCACCGGGCGGATCGCCGGCGGCGCGGACGAGATGCTGCTCAACACCATCGCCGAACGCATCCTGGGCCTGCCTCAGGACCATCGCCCGGACAAGGGCGTGCCGTTCAACCAGATCCCCGCGTAAGGACGATAGCGCAGGCATGACCGAAAACGAGGACATGGCGGAAATCCGCCGCGCGGTGCAGGCGCTGTGCGCGGATTTTCCCGGCGAATACTGGCGGGACAAGGACCGCGACCGCGCCTATCCGGCGGAGTTCGTGGACGCGCTGACGCGGTCCGGGTTCCTGGCGGCGCTGATCCCGCCGGAATACGGCGGTTCGGGCCTGAAGCTCGATGCGGCGGCGGTGATCATGGAGGAAATCCAGGCATCGGGCTGCAACGGGGCTTCCGCCCACGCGCAGATGTACATCATGAATACCCTGCTGCGCTATGGCAGCGCGGAACAGAAGCAGCGCTACCTGCCCGGCATCGCCAGCGGGGAATTGCGGTTGCAGGCGTTCGGCGTCTCGGAGCCGACCAGTGGGACGGACACGCTTTCGCTGCGCACGGTGGCCGTGCGGGATGGCGATCACTACGTGGTCAACGGCCAGAAGATCTGGACCAGCCGCGCCGAATATTCCGACCTCATGCTGCTGCTGGCACGGACCACGCCGCGCGATGCGGTGGCCAAGCGGACCGAAGGGCTTTCGATCTTCCTGGTCGACATGCGCGAGGCGGTGGGCAAGGGCATGACGATCAAGCCGATCCGCACGATGATGAACCATTCGACGACCGAAGTGTTCTTCGACGACCTGCGCATCCCGGCTTCCGCTCTGATCGGAGAGGAGGGGCAGGGCTTCCGCTATATCCTTTCGGGGATGAACGCCGAACGCATCCTGATCGCCTCGGAATGCGTTGGCGATGCCAAGTGGTTCATCGCGCGCGCCAGCGACTACGCCCGGGAGCGCAAGGTGTTCGGCCGCGCGATCGGGCAGAACCAGGGCATCCAGTTCCCGATCGCGCGCGCCTATGCCCAGATGCGCGCCGCCGAACTGATGGTCCACCATGCGGCGCAGGTCTACGACAGCGGCGGCAATCCGGGCGCGGAGGCGAACATGGCCAAGCTGCTGGCAAGCGAGGCAAGCTGGGCGGCCGCCGACATGTGCGTGCAGACCTTCGGCGGCTTCGGCTTTGCCGAGGAATACGACGTCGAACGCAAGTTCCGCGAGGCGCGGCTCTATACCGTGGCGCCGATCAGCACCAACCTGATCCTCAGCTATCTTGCCGAGCATGTGCTGGGGCTGCCGCGCAGCTACTGACGAACACGGGAGAGGACGAACAATGGCTTTCAAGACGCGCATTACCGAGATGCTGGGGATCGAGCATCCGATCGTGCAGGGCGGGATGATGAACGTGGGCTATGCCGAACTGGCGAGCGCGGTCTCGAACGCGGGCGGGCTTGGCATCATCACCGCGCTGACCCAGCCGACGCCGGACAAGCTGCGCGAGGAGATCGAGCGCACCCGGGCGATGACGGACAAGCCGTTCGGCGTGAACATGACGATCTTCCCGACGGTCAATTCGCCCGACTACAAGGCCTATGCGCAGGCGATTATCGATGGCGGCGTGAAGATCGTGGAAACGGCGGGCACGCAGGCGGTGCGCGAGATCTGGGAAATGCTCAAGCCGCACGGCGTGACGATCCTGCACAAGTGCACGGCGGTGCGCCACGCGCTGTCGGCGGAGAAGGCGGGGTGCGACATCGTCTCGATCGACGGCTTCGAATGTGCTGGCCACCCTGGCGAGGACGACATTCCCGGCCTGATCCTGATCCCGGCGGCGGCGGACAAGGTGAAGATCCCGCTGCTGGCCTCGGGCGGCTTCGGCGACGGGCGCGGGCTGGTCGCGGCGCTGAGCCTGGGCGCGGAAGGGATCAACATGGGCACGCGGTTCTGCGCGACGCAGGAAGCGCCGATCCACGCCAACGTGAAGCAGGCCTATATCGAAAACGACGAACGCGGCAGCTTCCTGATCTTCCGCAACTTCAAGAACACCGCGCGCGTGGGGCGCAGCGCGGTATCGGAAGAAGTGGTGCGGCGCCTGTCGCAGCCCGAAGCGGTGTTCGAGGACGTGCGCGAACTCGTCTCGGGCGTGGCCGGCAAGGAGCTTCTCCAGACCGGCGACCTTACCAAGGGCGTGTTCTGGGCCGGCATGGTCCAGGGCCTGATCCACGATGTGCCGACCTGCCAGGACCTGATCGACCGCATCATCCACGATGCTGAAAACATCGTCCGCCAAAGGCTCGATCGCTTCCTGGCCTGAGGTTCGGCGCTTGCGGCACTGACGCGCGGCCCGTTGCCCGTTATACCCCCCTTATGCCGCATCGCCGTTGCGGGGCGGCGAAGAGGGGCGGCCAGAGGGGGAGTGGGCCTTTGTCGGAAATGCCGGTGGCGAAGATGAAGATCCTCTGGGCCAGCGTGTTCAGCCTGCTCGATACGTCGAGCGGCGCGGCGATCGCGATCCGCGAAATGCTGATGCAACTCGTCCATCGGGGGCACGAAGTCGATATTCTGGGGGCCACCGTTTTCGATCACCCGGCGGGCGTCTCGCGCATCGCCGATTCCTGGGACGAGGTGCGCGCACGGGCGGGGCAGTGGGTGAACGTGGACGACGGCCCGCTCCGGCATCGGCTCTACGTGACCGGGGAGACCGCGCGCCCGCTGCTGACATCGCGCGAGGAAGGCGACTGGCACGAGGCGCTGCTGGGCCGGCTGGACGCATTCGGGCCGGATATCGTGTTCTTTTATGGCGGGCAGACGCTGGAGATGCTGACCGCGATCGACGCGCACCGTGCCGGCGCGGGCGTGGCCGCCTATCTGGGCAACGGGCATTTCCATGGCAAGCGCTGGTGCCGGGATATCGACCTGTTGCTGACCGCCAGCGAGACCAATGCGGCGTTCTATCGCGAGCGCGAAGGTTACGAAGTGTGCCCCGTGGGCGTGTTCATCGATCCTGCTGCCGTGGTGGCGCAGCACCCCCAGCCTGACCGGATCCTGTTCGTCAACCCAACCCTGGAGAAAGGGGCGGCCGTTGTCTGTCGCATGGCCATGTTGCTGGAACGCCGCCGGCCGGACATCGTCTTCGAGGTGGTAGAGGCGCGCGGCAAGTGGGAGGACATCGTCCGGCTGGTGACGGCCGCGTTCGGAGAACCCCGCGACAGCCTGTCGAACGTGGTGGTAACCCGCAACACGGTGGACATGCGGCCCCTCTATGGCCGGGCGCGCTGCCTGCTGGTGCCGACGCTGTGCTGGGAAAGCGCGGGACGGGTGATCGTGGAAGCCATGCTCAACGGCATTCCGCCGATTGTCAGCAACCGGGGCGGGCCGCCAGAGATGCTGGGCGAAGGCGGCTTGCGCATCGAATTTCCGCCGGCCTGCTACGAGCCGCCCTATGCCGAGCTTCCCAGCGACCGTTTTCTTGAACAGATCATCGAGAAGATCGTGGCGTTTGTCGATGATCCCGGCTTCCATGGCCATTTTTCGAGCCACGCCCGCCTTTTGGCCGCAACGAAACACGATATTCGCCACAATACCGATGTCCTGGAGCGGGAATTCGCCGCGCTTGCCGCCCGGCGCACGGGCAGTGCCTCATAAACCCCTGGACGGAATTACACGTATGTGTAATTAGGTAAGCTAACAATGTGCGGGAAAGAGGACGCTTGGCGATGGGTGGCATGGTGGAGCCGATCGAAGGCGATGCGATCGAGGATAGCGCGCGCGCGGCGCCAGCGCTGATCCGCTATCTGGCCGAGGGCGACTATGTAACGCGCCGCTATGTGAGCCGTGGCGCGGAGATCAATACCGGCGATTATGTGGACCACGCGACGGTGGTGCGCGACGGGATGCCGATCCGCGATCACTTCACGCTGGACCGTCACGGTTTCATGATCGGCCGGCACCGCTCCGCCATCGCCGATTTCCACGACAGGGCGGCGGTGGACGCGGGCTATCTGCGCGAGGTGGAGAAGCTTGTCGCGCGGATGTGCGGGGCAGACCGCGTGGCGGCGCAAGGGTGGATGATCCGCACATCGGCCGATCTCAGCGCGCGGGCCAAGGAGAAGGTCGAGAATTACCAGCACGCCGGCGGCATCCAGCCCCCGGCGGGCGAAGCGCATGTCGACTACAACGAGATTACCGGCCGTCGCGCGGCGGCGCGGATTCACGGCCAGGCGTTCCCCGATGCGCCGCCCTATGCCCGCTACATCTGCTTCTCGCTATGGCGCACGTTTTCGCCGGGGCCGCAGGACTGGCCGCTGGCGGTATGCGACGGGCGCACGGTGCGCGACGAGGAAACCGCCTCCAACACGCTGTTCGTGGTCGATGAATTCCCGACCGGCGATGCGCTGACCGCGCCGGTGGAGGGCGAGGAGGACATGATCGCCGCCACGATCTTCCGCTACCGGCCGCGCCATCGCTGGTGGTATTTCTCCAACATGGCAGCCGATGACGTGCTGCTGTTCAAGTTCCAGGACAGCGACCATTCCGTGACCTGGCGCTGCCCGCACACTGCCTTCCACGATACCAGCCTGCCCGATGCGAAGACCCGCTCCAGCATCGAGGTGCGCTGCGTGGCCTATTTTGACCGGGCCTAGGGAGGGGCCCTAAAGCCCGGCTATCCCGTGGCGAACGATTTCGCGCTATTCACCCCGCGGCGGCGCGGCTAGGGGCCGGTGTCGCACACCCGCCACCCGGGAGATGGCATGATACTGTTCAGGGGCCACGAGACACACTCGCGCTCACTCATCAAGGGCATCAGCTGGCGCGCGCTCGGCAGCATCGATACCTTCCTGCTGAGCTGGTTCTTCACCAGCAACGCCAAGGCCGCCGGCGCCATCGCCAGCACCGAGATTATCACCAAGATCCTCCTCTACTATTTCCACGAACGCGCATGGGCTTCGGTCAACTGGGGCGCCAAGCGCGAACCGGAGGCCGAGGAGGGCGATGTTCTGGCCGGTATCGTCAGCGGCGCCGACGCGACCTGACTTGACCTTGCGCGCCATTGCGGACAACGAGAGCCAATGATCGATCCCCGCCATTTCCGCGACGTTCTCGGCACCTATCCTACCGGTGTCTGCGTGATTACCGCCGTTGACGCGGACGGTCATCGCAGCGGGCTGGTGGTCGGCTCGTTCACGTCGATCTCGCTCGATCCGCCGCTGGTGGGCTTCTTCCCCGACAAGCGATCGGGAACCTGGCCGAAGATCGCGGCTATCGGTCGCTTTTGCGTGAACGTGCTGGGCGCCGACCAACTCGACCTCTGTCGCCGCTTCGCTTCAAAGGCGGACGACAAGTTCGCCGAACTCGCGCACGGCCACACGCCGTCGGGCCAGCCGCTGCTGGACGATGCGATCGCGTGGATCGACTGTGCGGTGGAACGAGTCGAGGATATCGGCGATCACTGGCTGGTGGTGGGCGCGGTCGAGGCGATGGAGCGCCGCGAACAGGGCACACCTCTGCTGTTCTTCCGTGGCCAGTACCACGATCTTGTCTGCCTTCAGGACAGCTGACCGGCACGCGAAGGGAGCGGGCTGGCCGGAAGAATTTCCAACGCCTGATATTTTTTGCAGATGCGCGCCCGTTTTTGACTTGCGTCAAGGTGGGGAGAATCGATCCGGGGCATTCCTTGGGCGTCGAAAGGAAGCAGCAACGCCACCCGTTGGGGTTTCCTTCCGTGATTTCTCCCCAACTCGGGCGGTCGTGAGGCCGCCCTTCTTTTTTGTGGCCCGGAACTGACTGGTTCGCATATCCGAAAATAGAACGACGGGTATTCGCCCAAGCGCGGTCTCCCTTAGCAATCAGGGGGTTGCGCAACCGTCAAATACGACGCAAGTGTGATTGTCGTGGTTGGGGGAAGATGATAGGCGGACCGTCATGTCTTCGTGTGAAACCTGCGTCGTCCGCAATCGGGCCATCTGCTCGGGGCTGGACAATAAGGAAATCACCGCTCTTAATTCGATGGGGCGGCGTCGTTCCGTGTCGGCGGGGGAGCCGCTGATCTGGGAGGATGACGATTCCCTCCTTGTCGCCAACGTCATCGATGGCGTTCTCAAGCTGGTCACCAGCACAGAGGACGGCCGCGAGCAGATCGTGGGCGTGGCTTATCCGTCCGATTTCATCGGCCGCCCGTTCGGCCAGACCAGCCGGGCCAGCGTCGTCGCGCTGACGGACGCGCGCGTCTGCGTATTCGCGCGCAACGATTTCGACCGCTTTGCGCGCGAGCATCCCGAACTGGAGCACAAGCTGCTGGAGCGCACGCTGTCCGAACTGGACCGCACGCGGTCCTGGATGATGCTGCTGGGGCGCAAGACCGCACCCGAAAAGATCGCGACGTTCCTGCTGGAAATGTCGGAGCGGCTCGCCGAAACGGGCTGTCAGCCGAGCTTCGGCCCGGCCAGGCGCTTCAGCCTGCCGTTTTCGCGCCAGCAGGTGGCCGATGTGCTGGGGCTGACGATCGAGACGGTGAGCCGTCAGTTCACCAAGCTCAAGAACGATGGCGTGATCGAACTGCCATCGCGGCGCGAGGTGGAGATCGTCAATCGCGGAGCATTGCTCGCGCTCGCGGGATAATCGGTTCGCCGCACGGCGCGCGCTGCCCAGCGGCGTATTTCGGAAGTGACGAGCGGGCCGAACCGAGGCGATCCCAGAACCCCTGTTCGACCCGCCCGCCGCCCTTCCGGTCTGCCCCGCGCGTGGGTTGCGGGGCAGCGGCCGGACGGGAAGCCCTGGATCAGAAGCGGTAGCTCAGCCCCGCGCTGATCACCCAGGGATCAAGCGAGTGCTTGGTCCGCAACACTTCGGTGGACCCGGCATAGAAATGCGCGGTGGTGTCCATGAAGTACTTCTTGGCATCGAGGCTGACGCCGAGCCCGTTCTTGTTGACCGGGATGTCCACGCCGGCCTGGAGCGCGACGCCCAGCTTGTTCGACATGTTCACCTTGGTCACGCCCAGCGGTACGATGCTCGCGCCCGGCTTCTCGTCGATGTAGAAGAACACCGAGGGACCGACGCCGACATAGGGCTTGATGCCGCCGGGCAGCGGCAGGTGATACTTCGCCGTGAGCGTGGCCGGCAGGATCAGCACATGGCCGACGATATCGGTCGCGGCGGCAAGCGTGCCGGTGCCGCTGACGTGGTGCTGGGTGAAGCAGCAGATCGTTTCGACCGAGACGTTGGGCGAGAAGAAATACTCGACCGCGAGCGTCGGCACGACGTTGTCGTTGGCCTTGGTGTTGGCACCGGTGGTGAGCCCGAGCGGGTCCAGCTCTACCTTGGTGATCTTGCCGTCGGGCAGTACGCCTGTGCCAAGCAGCTTGACCTGGAGCTTGCCGTCCGGCGAGCCGGCCATGGCGGGGGTGGCGGCCAGCGGGGTGAGCATGGCGGCGCACAGCGCGGCCGCGAGTACCTTCTTCATACCTTGCAGTCCTGTGCCGCGGTTGCCTGCCCCTCGCAGGCCGAAATCCGAACCGTGGCGTGGGAGCCTGATGCACCGGTTGCGAATCAGCGACATTGACGGAGCGCAAAAATCGGCAGGAACCGCGCAAGACCAAGGTATGATGCGCAAATCCGGGCAATTTGTCCTGCATCAATGTTGTAGCGCGCCATACGTTGCACGCGCCTTCTCACATCTTGCATGGAAGGGAAGGCTCCATGGTTTCGCTAGTAACGCGCAGCGGCATATGGTTCGCTGTGCTTCTCCTTGCTGTCGTGGCGAGCGCGCTCGCCAAGGACGGCGGCTTCGCCATTCACATGGCAATCTGTGCGCTTGCCGCGCTGATCGGCATGATCGTCACGCTGCGTCAGGCCGACGTGGATTCGATCGCGCGCGGCATCCTCAAGATGCCCGATCAGGGCCGGTACGATGACGACCCCATCCGCTGGGGCGTGATCGCGACGGTGTTCTGGGGCATGGCGGGGTTCCTCGCCGGGCTTTACATCGCGCTCGAACTGACCTGGCCGCAGCTCAACCTGGGCCTGGAATGGATCAACTTCGGTCGCCTGCGCCCGCTGCACACTTCCGCGGTCATCTTCGCTTTCGGAGGCAATGCGCTGATCGCCACGTCATACTACGTGGTCCAGCGCACTTGCCGGGCGAGGCTGGCCTTCCCCGGCCTCGCCCGTTTCGTCTTCTGGGGCTACCAGCTGTTCATCGTGCTGGCCGCCACCGGCTATCTGCTTGGCATCACCCAGGGGAAGGAATACGCCGAGCCGGAATGGTACGTCGACCTGTGGCTGACGATCGTGTGGGTGGCTTACCTCGCGGTCTTCGTCGGCACGATCGTCAAGCGGACCGAGCCGCACATCTACGTGGCCAACTGGTTCTACCTCTCGTTCATCCTGACCGTGGCGATGCTGCACATCGTCAACAACCTGAACCTGCCGGTCTCGATCTTCGGGTCGAAGAGCTATCCGGTGTTCGCCGGCGTGCAGGGCGCGCTGGTGCAGTGGTGGTACGGCCATAACGCGGTGGGCTTCTTCCTGACCGCCGGCTTCCTGGCCATGATGTACTACTTCGTGCCCAAGCAGGCCGAACGCCCGATCTACAGCTATCGCCTGTCGATCATCCACTTCTGGGCGCTGATCTTCCTCTATATCTGGGCGGGTCCGCACCATCTGCACTACACCGCGCTGCCCGATTGGGCGCAGACGCTGGGCATGGTCTTCTCGGTCATGCTGTGGATGCCCAGCTGGGGCGGCATGATCAACGGCCTGATGACGCTGAACGGCGCTTGGGACAAGATCCGCACCGATCCGATCATCCGCATGTTCGTGATGAGCCTGGCCTTCTACGGCATGAGCACGTTCGAAGGCCCGATGATGAGCGTCAAGGCGGTCAACAGCCTGTCGCACTATACCGACTGGACCATCGGCCACGTCCACTCCGGCGCGCTGGGCTGGAACGGGATGGTCACCTTCGGCACGCTCTATTACCTCACGCCGCGCCTGTGGAACCGCGAACGGCTCTACAGCCTGCGCATGGTCAACTGGCACTTCTGGCTCGCGACCACGGGTATCGTGTTCTACGCCGCCTCGATGTGGGTGGCCGGCATCACCCAGGGCCTGATGTGGCGCGAATACGGGCCGGACGGCTACCTGGTGAACTCCTTCGCCGAAACCGTTGCCGCGCTGCACCCGATGTACGCGCTGCGCGCCTTCGGTGGGCTGCTCTACCTCAGCGGCGCAACGATCATGGCGGTGAACATCACCCGCACGATCCTTGGCCACACGCTGCGTGACGAGAAGCCGATGACCGAGACGCCCTACGACGCCGCCAGGGACGTGCCGCTCGCCGGCGCCCCGGCGCACGCCTGACACGCCCGGAGAAGGAGAAAAGACAATGGCACTCTCCATCATGGAGCGTCACAAGAAGCTGGAACGCAACATCACCCTGCTGGGCATCTGTGCCTTCGCGGCGGTGACGGTGGGCGGCATCGTGGAAATCGCACCGCTGTTCTGGATCGACAACACGATCGAGAAGGTGGAGGGCATGCGGCCCTACACCCCGCTGGAACAGGCCGGGCGCGACATCTACGTCCGCGAAGGCTGCTACGTTTGCCACAGCCAGATGATCCGTCCGTTCCGCGACGAGGTCGAACGCTATGGCCACTACAGCCTGGCCGCGGAATCGATGTACGACCATCCGTTCCAGTGGGGCTCGAAGCGCACCGGGCCGGACCTTGCCCGCGTGGGCGGCCGCTATTCCGACGAATGGCACGTCCAGCACCTGAAAGATCCGCGCGCGGTCGTGCCGGAATCGATCATGCCGACTTACGCGCACCTTGCCGAGCACGATCTCGACGCGGGCGACATGACGGCATCGCTGCAGACGCTGTACCAGGTCGGCGTCCCCTACACCAAGGACGACATCGCCAAGGCCAACGACGACCTGAAGGCGCAAGCCGATCCGCAGGCCGACGTGGCCGACTTCAAGAAGCGTTACCCGAAGGCGCAAGTGCGTGACTTCGACGGCGATCCCAAGCGTCTGACCGAAATGGATGCGCTGGTCGCGTATCTCCAGGTTCTGGGCACGCTGGTCGATGTCAACGCGCCGGCGGCGCAGGAGCAGCTCGCCAAGGAGAAGGGCCGATGAGCGCGCACTCCACCTACGACCTGCTGCGCCACCTGGCCGACAGCTGGGGGCTTCTGGTGATGACCTTCGTGTTCCTGGTTCTGTGCCTGTGGCCGTTCCTGCGGCCCGGCGCGCGCCAGCTCAGCGACGAAGCGGCCACCTCGATCTTCAAGGATGAGAACGATGGCGAATAAGCGGATCGACGACGCCACGGGCGTCGAAACCGTCGGCCACGAGTGGGACGGCATCGAGGAACTGAACAACCCGTTGCCGCGCTGGTGGCTGTGGACGTTCTACGCCTGCATCGTCTTCGCGATCGGCTATTGCGTGGTCTATCCCGCGATCCCGATGGTGAAGTCGGCCACGGCGGGCACCTTCGGCTGGACCAGCCGGGGCGCGCTGGCGACCGAGATGAAGGCCGCTGACGCCAGCCGGGCGGGTCTTCGGGCCGCGATCGCGGCAACGTCCGTGGAGCAGCTCGGGGCCGATCCCAAGTTGCTGCGCGCGGCGATCGAGGGCGGCCGCGCCGCGTTCAAGGTCAACTGCGTGCAGTGCCACGGCGCTGGCGCGGCGGGGGCCAAGGGCTACCCGAACCTCAACGACGATGACTGGCTGTGGGGCGGCGATATCGCCACCATCCACCAGACGCTGGAGCACGGCGTGCGCCAGCCCGGCGACGACGCCACCCGCATGAGCCAGATGCCGGCCTTTGGGCGCGACGGCATCCTGACGGCGGCGCAGGTGCAGGATGTGGTCAGCCATGTCCGCGTCATCAGCGGGCAGGAAAAGCCGAGCGCTTCGGCACAGCGCGGCGCGAAGATCTTCGCCGAGAACTGCGTGGTCTGCCACGGCGCGAATGGCGAGGGCAACCGCATGGTCGGCGCGCCGAAGCTGAGCGACGCGATCTGGCTCTATGGCGGCGATCGCGCCACGTTGACCGAAACCGTGACCAACGCCCGCTATGGCGTGATGCCCGCCTGGGGCGCGCGTCTGGACCCGGTCACCGTCAAGATGCTGGCGGCTTACGTCCACTCGCTGGGCGGCGGTGAAGCCACGCTGGCACCGGCACCCCAAGCTGCGCCGGCACCTGCCGCCGCGGCGGCTCCTCAAGCAAAGTAACGGCCATGAACGCGCAAGATCCCACCCTCGGCGCCGATCATTCCAACGACCTCGGTCTTTACGCCAAGCGCAAGTCGGTCTTCCCCAGGAAGACCGACGGACCGTTCCGCCGCTTCAAGTGGGCGGTGATGGCGTTCTGCCTCGCGGTGTACTGGGGCACGCCATGGATCCGCTGGAACCGTGGCCCCTACGCACCCGACCAGGCCGTGCTGGTGGATCTTGCGCACCGCCGTTTCTACATGTTCCAGATCGAAATCTGGCCCCACGAGTTCTACTTCGTTGCCGGATTGCTGATCATGGCGGGGATCGGCCTGTTCCTCGTCACCAGCGCGGTCGGCCGCGCGTGGTGCGGCTATGCCTGCCCGCAGACGGTGTGGACCGATCTGTTCCAGCATGTCGACCGCTTCATCGATGGCGACCGCAACGCGCAGATCCGTTTGCAGAACGCACCGTGGACCGCTTCCAAGATCGCCCGGCGGGTGTTCAAGTGGGGCGTCTATCTGACCATCGCGTTCCTGACCGGCGGCGCCTGGATCTTCTATTTCGCCGATGCACCCACGCTTCAGCGCGAATTCTGGACCGGCACCGCCGCGCCGGTCGCCTACGCCACCACCGGCGTGCTGACGTTCACGACCTTCTGGCTGGGCGGCTTCATGCGCGAGCAGGTCTGCGTCTACATGTGCCCCTGGCCGCGCATCCAGACGGCGATGCTTGATGAAAAATCGCTGACCGTCACCTACAAGCACTGGCGCGGCGAACCGCGCGGATCGGTCAAGGCGGCGGCGAAAAGCCCGGTGCCGCTGGGCGATTGCATCGATTGCCTGCAATGCGTGGCGGTTTGCCCCACGGGCATCGACATCCGCGAAGGGCCGCAGATCGGCTGCATCACCTGCGCGCTGTGCATCGATGCCTGCGACCAGGCGATGAGTAAGGTCGGCCGCCCGCGCGGGCTGATCGACTACTGCACGCTGGAAGACGCCGAGCATGAGGAGAAGGGTGAGAAACCCACGCCGATCCTGAAGACGATCTTCCGTCCGCGCACGCTGGTCTATTTCGCGGTGTGGGCCGCGATCGGCGTGGCCATGCTGTTCATGCTGGGCCAGCGCAGCCGGCTCGACGTTTCGGTGGCGAAGGATCGCAACCCCGAATTCGTCATGCTGAGCGACGGTTCGGTGCGCAACGGCTTCACCGTCAAGCTGCGCAACATGGAAGACCGCCCGCGCAAGATGGAACTCGCGCTCGACGGCCTGCCGGGGGGGGCGATCTACACCGACGAGATGGAAGCGGACGAGGCGAAGCGGTTGCTCGCGCTGGACGTGCCAGCGGACACGACGCGGCGCCTGCGCGTCTATGCCGTGCAGCCCCGTGCGGCGGCGAGGCCGGCGGACTTCGCCTTTACGGTGAAAGCAACCGATACCGAGGGCGGGCAGGACCGCGCCGCCACCACATTCACCACAGCGGAAGGAAACGGCCAGTGACCCAGCGTAGCCGTAACAGCCAGCATGCGCCGCGCCCGTTCACCGGGCGGCACATGGCGATGATCATGATCGCGTTCTTCGGCGTCGTGATCGCCGTCAACGTGTTGATGGCGCGTTTCGCGGTATCGACCTTCGGCGGCGTGGTCGTCGAAAACTCCTACGTCGCCAGCCAGCATTTCAACCGCTGGCTGGACGAAGCCCGCGTCGAAGGGGCGCTGGGCTGGAAGGCGGTGCTTTCGCGCACTGCGGACGGCCGCGTGATCGCCGAACTGCGCGACAGCGCGGGCAAGCCGCTGTCGGGCGCGAAAGTGACGGCTACGGCCGAGCATCCGCTGGGCCGCCGCCCCGAAACCGAACTGGCTTTCGGTGAAAGCGCGCCTGGCACGTATGCCGCCGCACTGGAACCGGGGCGCTGGCGGCTGCGGCTGGCGGTGACGGCGGAGGGCCATGAATGGCGAACGGTCGGGGAAGTCCAGTGAACGCGCCCGCGGGGCCGGCCGGAGCCGATCTGGCCCACCGCGATGCAACGGCGGACGATCTGCTGCACACCGTACTGTCCGTTCCGGGGATGCATTGCGCCGGCTGCATGGGCAAGGTCGAACGGGCCTTTGGTGAGGTGGATGGGGTCGTCGCGGCGCGTGCCAACCTGACCGCGCGCAGCGTCGATGTGTCGCACCGCGCGGGCGTGGAAGCGCCGGATCTTGTCGCCGCGCTGGCCATGGCGGGGTTCGAGGCGCAGCCGCGCGCGGCGGAGCGCGAGGCGCCCTCGGCGGTGAAGCCCCTGCTGGCGCCGCTGGCCGTGGCCGCCTTCGCCTGCATGAACGTGATGCTGCTGTCGGTCAGCGTCTGGTCGGGGGCCGACGGCACGACGCGGGACCTTTTCCACTGGCTTTCGGCAGCGATCGGCGTGCCCGCGATCGTCTTTGCCGGGCGGCCGTTCTTTTCCTCCGCCTTCGGCGCGCTGAAGCGCGGGCGGACCAACATGGACGTGCCGATCTCGATCGGCGTGACGCTGGCGACGGGGCTTTCGCTCTACGAGACCGTCACCCACGGGCAGGAAGCCTGGTTCGACGGCACGCTGATGCTGCTGCTGTTCCTGCTAGCGGGGCGCGTGCTGGACGCGATGATGCGCGATCGCGCGCGCGCGGGCGTCGATGCGCTGCTGCGGCAGGCGGCTACGGGCGCGATGGTGATCGAGGCCGATGGCGCGACGCGCTGGGTCGAGGCCGGCGCGCTGCTGCCGGGGATGCTCATGCGCGTGGCCTCGGGCGAGCGGCTGGCGGCCGACGGCGAGGTGCTGCGCGGGGAAAGCCGGTTCGACCAGTCGCTGCTGACCGGTGAAAGCGAACCGGTGGCGGCCGGGCCGGGAACGGCTGTCCACGCCGGCACGCTCAATGTCGATGCGCCGGTGGATGTGCGCGTTTCCGCGGTGGGGCAGGATACCGCGCTGGCCGAAATCGCGCGGCTGATGGAAGCGGCGGGGCAATCGCGCTCCAGTTACGTGCGGATCGCGGATCGCGCCTCGCGGCTCTATGCGCCGGCGGTGCATACGCTGGCGGCGCTGACGTTCGCGGGATGGATGATTGCCGGGGCGGGGCTGTACAAGTCGCTGGTGATCGCCATCGCGGTGCTGATCATCACGTGCCCCTGTGCGCTGGGCCTGGCCGTGCCGGTGGCGCAGGTGGTGGCGGCGGGCGCGCTGATGAAGCGCGGCATTCTGGTCAAGGACGGTTCCGCGCTGGAGCGTCTGGCGGCGGTAGACCGCGCGTTGCTCGACAAGACGGGGACGCTGACGCTGGGCCGCCCGGTGCCCGACGAAGCGGCGCTGGGCGCGCTTTCCGTCGCCGAGGCGGAAGTGGCGCTGGCGCTGGCCAGCCACAGCCGTCACCCGCTGTCGCTGGGGCTGGTGCAGGCCCTTTCCGCGCGCGGGGTGCGGGCTGCGGAACTGGACGATGTGCGCGAGGAGCCGGGGCGCGGCGTGACCGGCCTGTGGAACGGTACGCGGGTGACACTTGGCCGGCCGCAGGTGGCGCAGGGCATGGCCACCGCGCTGACGCTGGGCAGCGGCGTGATCCGCGTGATCCCCTTCGCTGACCGGCTGCGTCCGGACGCTGAAGCCGCGTTGCAGGGTCTGGCTTCGTTGCATGTGGAGGCCTCGATCCTGTCGGGCGATTCGCTGCCGGCGGTGGCCGCAGTGGCGCGGGCGACCGGGCTGACCGCGCAGGCGGCCGCTTCGCCGTCCGACAAGAAGGACGCCATCGCGCGGCTGCAGGAGGCGGGGCGAAATGTGCTGATGGTGGGGGACGGGCTCAACGACGGGCCGGCGCTCGCCGCCGCCAATGCCTCGATCGCGCCGGGCAGCGCCAGCGACGTTGGCCGGCAAGCGGCGGACCTGGTGTTCACCGGGGATTCGCTGCTCGCCCTGCCGCGCGCCGTCCGCGCCGCGCGGGCGACGATGCGGGTGGTGCGGCAGAACTTCGTGCTGGCCATCGGCTACAACGTGCTGGCGGTGCCGCTGGCGATGGCGGGCGTGGTGACGCCGCTGATCGCGGCGGTGGCGATGTCCACCAGTTCGCTGATCGTGGTGGGCAATTCGCTGCGACTGGCGGGAGCGGCCCGATGACGAGCATCGCTTTTCTTCTCCCGATCGCGCTGGGCATGGGGCTGTTCGGCCTGGCGGCGTTCTTCTGGGCGCTGCGCAAAGGGCAGTTCAATGACCTGGATGGCGCGGCCGCGCGCATCCTGATCGACGAGAACGAGGAAGGCTGACATGCACCGCGCCTCCCTTTCGCTGGCCATGCTGGCGCTGATCCAGCTTTCCGCGCCGCTTTCGGCGGGTACGGGCAGCGGTCCATCGTTCATGATGGTGCCATTCTGCGGCGAAGCCGGTGGGGCCAGGCCGATCCGCGTGCCGCGTCGGGACGATGGCACAAGTGGAGGCTGCTGCAAAGTTTGCCATATCTCAATGCGCAAGCGCGGCGGCGGCGATAGCTGTTGTGGCCATGATGGCGAATCCGATCAGGAAGACGACAATGTCGGTTGAACACGCTGAGCGAACCAGCGTCTTCGCGGACTGGACCTATTACCCCGAACTGCTGGCCCGGCCGGTCCCGCGATACACCAGTTATCCGACGGCGGCCGAGTTCGTGGACGAGGATTTCGAGGCGCGTCAGCGCGTCGCGATCCGGGCAGTGCGAGGCACGGTCTCGCTCTATATCCACATCCCCTATTGCCGGGAAATCTGTTGGTATTGCGGGTGCAACACCGGCGCTGCCAATCGCACGCAACGTCTGACGCATTACCTCGAGGCGCTGCACCACGAGATCGAGTTGCTCGCTTCGGAACTCGATCCTTCGGTGCGGATCTCGCGGATCGCGTTCGGAGGGGGCAGCCCCAACGCGATCCAGCCGACCGATTTCGTGCGGCTGGTCGATACGTTGACGGTGAACTTCCGGATGGACCGGCCGGTGCTGTCGATCGAACTCGACCCGCGCAGCCTTTCTTCGCCATGGCTGATGGCGATCCGGGGCATTGGCGTGATCAAGGCCAGCCTTGGCGTGCAGACGCTGGACGCGCGCGTGCAATCGGCGATCGGACGCGTGCAGCCGAAGGATTCGATCGAGCGCGCGGTAGAAGGGCTGCGCCGGGCGGGCGTGGATTCGATCAATTTTGACCTGATGTACGGCTTGCCGTTCCAGGATGACGCGGTGCTGGCGCAGACGCTGGACGAAACGATCGCGATGGGCGCCGACCGGGTGGCGCTGTTCGGCTATGCCCATGTGCCGCACATGATCCCGCGCCAGCAGCGCATCGATGCCAGCCGGCTGCCGGGGCAGGTGGATCGCTTCCGCATGGCCGCTGAAGGGTATCGCCAACTTGTCGATGCCGGATATCAGGCCGTGGGTTTCGATCACTTCGCGTTGCCGGGCGATGATCTCGCGCGGGCTGCGCGGACCGGTGCGTTGCAGCGCAATTTCCAGGGGTTTACCGACGATTCCGCACCGGTGCTGCTAGGGCTGGGGGCTTCTTCGATCAGCGAGTTCCCCGACCTGTTCGTGCAGAACGAAAAGAACGCCGGCGCCTATCGCACGCTGGTGCATGATGGGCATCTGTCCGGCCGGCGCGGGGTTGAGCGCACTGCGGAGGACCGGCGGCGCGGGGACATCATCACCGGCTTGCTCTGTCATAACGAAGCGCGGGTGCCGCCGGACCTGATGGACGAGGCGCAAGCGCGGTTGCACCCCTTTGTCGAACGGGGGCTTGCGACCATCGCGGACGGGCACATCCGGCTGGAGCGCGGATGCGAACCCTATGCCCGGTCAATCGCGGCGGTGTTCGACGCCTACCGCGCTGGCCCGCATCAGTTCAGCTCGGCGGTGTAGCCCGTTCGCGCGGCGCGGACGGCAGATGATCAAACAGCGTGGCGATGGCCGGCTCCCCGCCCGCCGCAAGGTTGATTGAGAGCGGGATGGGCCGGGTGTCGTTGCCGGGCGGCAGGGCCACGACACAATTGCGGCCCATGCGCTTCGCTTCGTAGCAGGCGTGATCGGCGCGGCGCATCACGTCGGCGAACGTTTCGCCCGGCAGCGCGCAGGTGGCGCCGCCGCTGACGGTGAACGCCGGGCGGGCCTCACCGGATTCGGTTGCGGCCGCTCGTCTGATCCTCTCGGCCAGTTCGCCGATGTCCTCGATCGAGGCCGATGGCAGCATGACCACGAATTCCTCGCCCCCGGTCCGGGCCAGCAGCGCGCCCCGTGGCGCCGCGCGGCGCATGATATCGGCGAAGGCGACGATCACATCGTCGCCTACATCGTGGCCGTGGGTGTCGTTGATCGCCTTGAAATGATCGAGGTCCAGCACCACGACGGCGCCACCTTCGACGAACTCGCGCTGGCAGCGGCGGTCGAGGCCGCGCCGGTTGAGCAGGTCCGACAGCGGATCGGTTTCGGAGTCCACCAAGGATTCCTGCACGATGGACTGGATCACGATCAGCATGATGACGAGGCCGGTGGCGATCAGCAGGATCCCGGACCCGGCCTGCGAGACGACGGCATAGGAACTGTCGGTATAGTCGCGCGCGCTGCGGCCGGAGCCGAGCATCGACGCAAGGAACGGCTTGGTCAGGAAGTGCAGCGTGATCAGCCCGAACAGCACCGCCAGCGTGCGATGCAGCACGCGCCCCCGCGCGATGCTCCACGCCGTCCACGCGCACAACGCGATGGCGGCGGCGTGGGGCGCCTGATAACACAGTTCGTAGACCACGTTGTTGCGCGGCCCTCCCCAGATCGCGGCGCGCATGATGACGGCGAAGGCGAACAGCAGGCCGATCATCCGCCAGTGTGGGCGCTGCCGGTCGAACAGCGAAAGCGCCGCCGACGAGGCCAGGAACGCCACCAGGAACGCGCCATAGCTGACGATCATGAACGGGGTTGTGACGGTGCTGTAACGGATTGCTATTTCGGCGAGCGGCGTGAGCATGCCGACGAGATAGGAGAAGCCGAAACCCGCCACGGAGCGCTGCGACCGGTTGGTCACGGCCAGGGCGGCGTAGCTCAGCCCGAACAGTCCGGCGACTGCCGCGTTGACAATCAGTAAGGCGACCGCCCCGTTCATTCCGTTCCCTTCCGGTTCCCGACCTCCTAGCGGGTCACGGTTAACGACGCGTCTCCACAAGGCGGAAAAGGCCGGATTCCACGTGCTTTGGGAGCAAATGGCGTATCCGCTCCAATGATAGCGATGTCATAGGGTGGAACGGCGCTACCAAGAGCAATCCGCGCGCATTCGGCGTTGTTCGCGCTTGCACGCTTCTGCCGAATTGGAACGGTATTTCCGGGGTGCATCAAAGAATAGCTATGCGCGGGGGCGTTAGCAGGTGCACAATCCCGACGAGTCGCGTTAAGCCACGCTCTCCGGAAAGCGAGAGGAAAGACGCCATGAAGCCGATCGAAACCATCATGCGGACCGCCCCGGTCATTCCGGTGCTGGTGATCGACGACGTGGCTCATGCCCTGCCGGTCGCGCGGGCGCTGGTTGCCGGCGGCCTGCGCGTGCTGGAAGTGACGCTGCGGACCCCCGCCGCGCTCGAAGCACTGACCGCGATGAAGGCCATCGAAGGCGCGATCGTGGGTGCGGGCACGGTGACCAACCCGGACGAGCTGAAGGCCGCGATCGATGCCGGGGCGGAGTTCATCGTCTCCCCCGGCCTGACCGACCGGCTGGGCAGCGCGGCGGTGGCGGCGGGCATTCCCTTCCTGCCGGGCATCGCCAGCGCGGGTGACATCATGCGCGGGCTGGATCTGGGGCTGACGCACTTCAAGTTCTTCCCGGCCTCGACTTCGGGCGGATTGCCGGCGCTGAAGGCGCTTGCGGCGCCGTTCCATCAGTGCCGCTTCTGCCCGACCGGCGGGATCAGCGCGGCGAGTGCCGGCGAATGGCTGGCGTTCGATCCGGTGCTCTGCGTGGGCGGAAGCTGGGTCGTGAACAAGGGCGTCCCCGACGAAGCGGCCATCGAAGCCGCCGCGCGGGAGGCATTCGCACTTGGCGGTTAGGACGGTTACGCGGCGTTCCAAGGGGGGAAAGCGCATGAAGACAGTCGGCGAGTTGAGGACGAGGCTCCAGCAATTGCATGAACGGACGGCCGAAACGCCGCTGTTCAATCCGGTGTTCCAGCTCAGCCACGATCTTTCGCGCCAGCTCGAAGGTGGCGCGCTGAACCTCTCCGACATCGAAGGCCTGGTCGCCGAGCTGGAATGCGCCGCGCTGCAAAGCCGGGCCGCGCGCCTGCGGCGGCTGGTCGCGCCCACCGACACGACCGAAAACCTCGATGCGATCGGCCGGCTGCTGAACGAGGAAGACGGCTTCAGCGCCTTCCGCGCGCGCTGGGAAAAGCCGCTGCTCCATGCGGTGTTCACGGCGCATCCCACATTCCTGCTCAGCGCCGCGCAGTCGGATGCGGTGGCCACTGCCGCCATCGCCGACGATCCCGAAGCCGCGACGGTCTGCGCGCTGCCGGCGGCGGCCGAAAAGATCACGCTCGAATTCGAGCACGTCGAAGTGTGCAACGCGATCGAACGCGCCGCGGCTGCGCGCGACCGCATCAACGCGGTGCTGCTGGCCCATGCGCGGCAACGCTGGCCGGGCCGCTGGCTGGATTTCCGGCCGCTGCCGTTCCGCTTCGCCACCTGGGTCGGCTATGACATGGACGGTCGCACCGATATCGGCTGGACCACGTCGATCGCGTTCCGCCTGCGCGAAAAGGCGCGGCGGCTGGCCAGCTACGCCGCCGGGCTCCGTTCGATCGACGCCGGCCATCCGCTGGTGGAAACGCTCGACGCCGCGCAGGCCCATGCGTCGCAAATGGCGGAGCTGTTTTCCGCGCCGCTGACCGAACCCGATGCCCTCGCCGCCGTGGCCAACCGGATGACGGCGGACGATCCCGCCAAGCTGCTGTCGCTGGCCCCGATCATCGCGCAGCTTGAGGAGGAGGCGAAGGCGGCCGAGGGCGACGCCGCGATCGCGCTGGCCACGCTGGCGGGCGCGATGCGCGCGGATGGCCTTGGCATGGGCTGGATTCACTTCCGCGTGAACTCGTCGCAATTGCACAACGCGCTGCGGCGGCGGATCGATCCGGACGGCACGCTCGATCTGTCGAGCAAGGGCGCGATCTCGCGCTTGCGTGAACTGCTGGCGGAGGCGACGCCGCTGCGCGTCAATTTCGCGGCGCTGGCGATCGAGACCTCTACCGCCATGCGCCAGTTCCTGGTGATGGCGAAGATCCTGCACCATATCGATGCCGACGCGCCGATCCGGATGCTGATCGCCGAATGCGAACAGCCGCAGACCGTTCTCGCCGCGCTCTATTTCGCCAAGCTGTTCGGGATCGACGACAAGGTCGATGTTTCGCCGCTGTTCGAGACCGAGAGCGCGCTGGAGCATGGTGGGCGCTTTCTGGAAGCCTTGCTGGCTGAGGAATCCTACCGCGCCTATGCCCGCGTGCGCGGCCGGGTTTCGGTGCAGACCGGCTTTTCGGACGCCGGGCGCTTCATCGGGCAGGTGCCGGCGGCGCTGGCGATCGAGCGTTTGCAGGGCCGGTTGGCCGACGCCATGCGCAACAACGGGCTGACCGACGTGGCCGCGCTGATCTTCGATACGCACGGGGAATCGATGGGCCGCGGCGCGCACCCTTCGGGCTTCGCGGATCGCCTGACCTGGCCGCTGAGCCGCTGGGCGCGCGGCCGGTTTGCGCGCGCGGGCATCGCCATCGAAGCCGAAGCGAGCTTCCAGGGCGGCGACGGATACCTGTTTTTCCGCAACGACGAACTCGCGCTCGCCACGCTCACGCGGATCGCCGAGGCGGAAGCGTCGCTGGCGGCCGATGGCGAGAAAGACCCGTTCTATGACCGGACCGACCTCAGTCTCGATTTCTACCGCTCGATCCGGCGGGTGCAGCGCGATCACCTGAAGTCCGCGACTTATGCCCGCGCCGTCACCGCGTTCGGGCTGGGGATGCTGAAGGCTACCGGCAGCCGCGTTTCGCGCCGCCAGTCGGACATCGGCGCCGACCGTTCGATGAACTTGCGGCAGATCCGCGCGATCCCGCACAACGCCATCCTTCAGCAGATCGGCTATCCGGTGAACGTGGTGGCGGGCGCCGGCACGGCGGCCGGGGACGAGGCGGAATCGATCGCTGAACTGCTCGGCCGGTCGGAACGCGGGCGGCAGCTGGTGCGCCTGCTGCGCGCGGCCAACGGGTTGGCCAGCATCAAGACGGTGGCGGCGCATGGCGAACTGTTCAATTCCGCCTATTGGGCGAGCCGTCCCTATCGCGGCACCGAGAACGCGCTGGAAAGCGCGTGCATGGCGCTGGCCGAACATCTGACCAAGGACGATCGCGCCGGGGTGTTCCGGCGTCTGACCTCGCGCCTGCGGGTGGACTGGATGAAGCTGCACCGGATGCTGGCGATGGTGCCGGGACAGGCCGAGGCGCGCGACCCGGGCACCGATGCGCAACGGCGCGAGATCGGGCTGCTCCAGGCGATCCGGTTGGCCCTGTTGATGCACATGTTCCTGCGCGCGGTGCAGGTGCCGCCGTTCGCACGCGCCAACGATGTCAGCCGCGAAGACGTGCTGGAAATGGTGCTGTCGCTGCGGGTGGACGACGCGCTGGCGCAAATGCGCCGGGCCTATCCGGTGATCGAGCCGGGCATAGCCGACTTCGCGGTGGACGAGCCGACCGATTATCCGGACCACCGGGGCGAGGATTACGGCGTGATCCGCGCGCGCTTCATCGATCCGATCGAACACGCCCACGCGCTCAACATCCGCATCGCCGTGGCCATCGCCAACTACTTCGGCGCACACGGATAAGCGCGGGGGCGGCCGTTCACGCAATCTTTGCCGGAGCGGGCTATGCTCCGGGATTGCCAGAACGGTTCCACCGGGCAAGATTGGAAACCGTGACCGGACGCAAAGGGGGCGGCCGGCGCGGTTGGGGGAGACGGTTCCTGGCAAGGCGGGAGAAGCCGCGGCGCTGCGCGCGCGGTGGCGTGTGCCTTGGGGGGAACCATGGAGGAATACGAACTCATCGTTATCGGCAGCGGCCCGGCGGGTCGGCGCGCTGCGGTGCAGGCGGCCAAGCTCGGCAAATCGGTGCTGGTGGTGGAAGGGCGGCGGCGCGTGGGCGGCGTCTCGGTCCACACCGGCACGATCCCGTCCAAGACCCTGCGCGAGACCGCGCTCAACCTTTCCGGCTGGCGCGAGCGCGGGTTCTACGGCCATTCCTACCGCGTGAAGCAGGAGATCGGGGGGGATGACCTCGGCGTCCGCCTGATGAAGACGCTGGAGCACGAGATCAACGTGCTGGAGCACCAGTTCCATCGCAACAAGATCCGCACCGTCAACGGCACGGCGCGCTTCACCGGGCCGAACGAGGTGGCGGTGCGCCGCGCCGACGGCAGCGACCTGGCGGTGCGGGGCGAACGCATCCTGATTACCGTGGGCACGATCCCCTACCGGCCCGACAGCGTGCCGTTCGATGGCGACCATGTGGTCGACAGCGACGCGATCGTCGAATGCCCGCGTGTTCCGCGCAGCCTGACCGTGATCGGCGCGGGGGTGATCGGCATCGAATATGCCACGATCTTCAGTGCGATGGACGTGCCGGTCACCCTGATCGAGCCGCGCGAGACGTTCCTTGACTTCATCGACCGCGAGATCATCGACACCTTCACGCACGAGTTGCGTGACCGGGGCATGGTGATCCGCACCGGCGCGGAAGTGCGCTCGATCGAAAAGGGCGCGGATGGCTGGGTGACGACCACGCTGGCCGACGGGCGCACGGTGCGCACCGAGATGCTGCTCTACGCCGCCGGCCGCACCGGCGCGACCGCCCCGCTCGATCTCGACAAGTGCGGGCTGTCGGTGGACCACCGGGGGCGCATCACGGTCGATCCCAAGACGTTCCAGACCGAGGTGCCGCACATCTATGCGGCGGGTGACGTGATCGGCTTTCCCAGCCTTGCCTCCACTTCGATGGAACAGGGGCGCATCGCGGCGTGCCACGCCTTCGGCCTGCCGCTGCCGCCCGCGCCGCAATACTTTCCTTATGGCATCTATGCCGTGCCCGAGATTTCGACCGTGGGCATGAACGAGCAGGAAGTGCGGGCGCGCGGCATCAGCTATGAAGTGGGGATCGCGCGGTTCCGCGAAACCTCGCGCGGGCACATCATGGGGCTGAATTCCGGCATGATGAAGATGCTGTTCTCGCTCAAGACGCGCCGCCTGCTGGGCGTGCACATCTGCGGCGAAGGCGCGACCGAACTGATCCACATCGGGCAGGCGGTGCTGAACCTGAAAGGCACGCTCGACTATTTCATCGAGAACACGTTCAACTATCCGACGCTGGCCGAAGCCTACAAGATCGCCGCGCTGGATGCATGGAACCGGATGCCGGCGCGGGAAGGTTGATGCCGGGGGCTGGCCCTACCGCCCCGGCGTGATGAACGAGCGGCCGTGGCGCACCGGGCGCGCGGGGGCGGAAAAGATCGCGCCGGCCGAAAGGCGGCTGCCGCGCACCACCAGCATCACGGAATCGCCCGGTTCGATGCGCACCTCGTCGCCCGGATGGGCGATCGACTGGCCGTTCGCGCGGTCGATCTGAACGATGAAGAAAGCGCCGTTGCCCTGCCGTTCGGCCTCGCGCACGTTCAGCCCGGTCAGCGCACCGTGCTTGATCGCGGTCACCACTTCCAGTTCGAGGCCAAGATCGTGGAGGCCGCGCTTCATGTCGGAGACCGCGCCATCGCTGCCCACGGCCTTGCCCGTGGCGGGATAGAGGATCAGTTCCGTGATGCGCTCCGCCCCGATGTGGGTGGGCAGCACGACCTTGTCCGCCCCGGCGTGGAACAGCTTGCTTTCGGTGCTGGGCGCTTCGCCCCGCGCGATGATCTCGATTCCGGCGTTGAGGTTGCGCGCCGACAGCGTGATGAACACGTTGGCCGCGTCATCGGGCAGGACCGAGGCGAGCACGCGCGCCTTGGCGATGCCGGCCTGGCGCAGCGTATCCTCGTGCGTGGCTTCGCCGACCAGGCTGAGATGGCCGTGCGCGCGCGCTTCCTCGCACTTCGTGGGGCTGCGTTCGATGATGACGAACGGATGCCGCGCTTCGGCCAGCGCCATGGCGAGTTGCACGCCGATCCGGCCATAGCCGCAGATGACGACGTGATCTTCGAGCTTTTCGATTTCGGTTTGCATGCGGTCCAGCCCCAGCAGGCGGCGGAACTGGAACAACGTGAAGACCTGCACGAGCGCGCCGGTCAGCACGATCATGCCGGTGCAGCCCAGCACGATCGTCAAGGTGGTCCAGATCCGCAGGAACGTGGTGTCGATCGGGCGGACTTCGCCGTACCCGACCGAGAAGATGGTCAGCAGCACCATGTAGGCGGCATCGCCCAGCGGCCAGCCGGCCCGGACGTAGCCCATGGTGGAAATGCAGAACACGGTGGCCACGAACAGCAGCGTGCCCGTCAGCAGGCGCAGCGGCGAGCCGAGCACAGTGTTGGCGCCCTGCGACAAGGCAGAGCCGTGGCCGTTTGCGTCCATTGGTGCTTCCCGATCCCCGAAACGGACCTTGGCGCGGGGGCGGGGGCTTGTCCAGTGCTGCGGATGCGAAACGGATGGTCAGGCGCGTTGCGCGCGCGGAAGAACGGTGCGCAGCAGGACCAGCGCGGAGACCAGCAGGATCAGCGCAAAGCTCCACGGGATCGCCGTTTCGAACAGCGCGGCAGCGGGGATCACAAGCCCGGCGACGCGCTCCACCAGCCAGATCGCGGCGGCGAGGCCGATCACCGCGGCGAGCGCGGTACGGGCGGGAGGGCCATGGCGCCAGCGCGCCACGGCGAGCAGCGCCGGCAGGGCGCCCAGCACGACGAGAAGCTGCACCGCCTCGATCCCCAGGTTGAAACCGAGGATCGCGGTCACGCGGGTCGCCGCGCCCAGGCCGAAGTTGGCGATCAGCGTGGCGAAGGCAAGTCCGTGGACGAGACCGAAGCCGAGCGCGACCAGCGGCTCGCGCCCCGGAAAGATCGGCCGCGCCGCGTGGATTGCCGAGATCAGCACGGACAGCGCGATGCCGGCTTCGACCGGGGCCGCCGGCAGATGCGCGCCAAACAGCGCGGCGGCGATCAGCGTCAGGCTGTGCCCCACGGTGAACGCGGTGACGATCATCGCGAGATGGCGGAAGGTGGCGCGCGGTTCGCGCAGGGCGGACCAGCGCCCGCCGGCGGCCAGCAGCGGTGCCGGCAGCAGCAGCGCCAGAAGGAACATCAGGTGGTCATAGCCTTCGGCGATATGGCGCGCGCCCAGTCGGAAGCTGTTGGCGAAAAGGCCGGCCATGCCGGCATGGCCGCGATCGACCGCGAGGACGGGCCGCGCGGCGGTGAGCGCGCCGACGAGTTCGCGCTCGCCCCGCGTGCCACCGGCCAGGTCTCCGCCGATCACCAGAAGCGCGAAATGGGTGGGAACCTCGCGCGTGATGACGCGCCAGTCGACGCGGAAGCTGCGGTCGCCGGCGCCGGGCGGCGGCAGCAGTGTGGCCGTGGCATGGAGATCGGGCGGGCCGATGATCGTTTCGAACGCGATCCGGTCGATCGCCACGCGCCATTGGCGGCCGTCCGGTGCGACGACCGCGAAGTGGCCCAGCAGATAGGCGCGCGCGGCGGCAAGGCTTGCAGGCCGGTTGTCGGTGGCAAGGCCGGTAGCATAGCCGAACTCGCTTTGCGGCACGACGATATCGGCCACGATCGCGCCGGGGGCGAGATCGAGGCGGATTTCCGAATTGGGCGTGAGATGCGCGGCGGCGGGGACGGGCAGCGCGAGCAGAAGCAACAGGACGGCCAGCGCGGCGATGAACCGCGCCGGCATGCCGCGTTCAATCATGCCCGAACCAGACGAACCGCGCGGCGGGATCGGCAGCTTTGGGATTGATCTTCAACGCGGCCTTGCGCGCATCCTCCGCGTCATCGCCCCGGCCCAGCGCGTCGAGCGCCTCGGCTTTCTGCATCAGCAGCAGGGCGGAGCGCCAGCCGCCCTTTTCAGCGCGTTCGGTGGTGGCCAGCGCGCCTGCCGGATCGCCGGTGAGCAGTTGCGCGCGGGCAAGCAGCGCCAGGGTGGCGCCGTGCGGGCGCCGTGTGGCGTCCTGCCGGGCCAGGTCAAGCGCGCGGCGCGGATCGCCGACGGCCAGTTCGTGCTCGATGACGTGCGCGGCCGCGGCCTCCGGTAGGGCTTGCAGGCGTTCGGCCCAGATCGCGGCGGCACGGTCCGCCCAGGCCCGGCTTTCCTGGCCTTTGCCCTCGAGGCGCAGGAGGTGGGCGAGCGCGTCCATCACTTCGGGCGCGTTGGTGCGGTTGGCGATATCGGCATAGCGCCGTGCCGCTTCGTCCGGCCGGCCTTCAACGGCCGCCTGTTGCGCGACGAACGCCTCGTTCAGCCAGTTGCCGGGAAAGAAGCTGTCGGCAAAGCGCGCCCAGCGGCCGGCGGTGGTCCAGTCTCCCACGGCATAGGCCACGGTCGCGCGCTGGATGGCGGCCTGTGCCTTGGCGAGGCGTGTCAGCCGCTTGCCGCGCAGCACGGCGTTGACGCGCCGGCGCGCGAGTTCAGGATCGCCGGTGCGCAGCGAGAGCATCGATTGCCGCAGGGCGAGCCCGGCGTTGTTGGCGGCGGCTTCCGCCTTGGCATAGTCCTCGCGGGCGGTGGCATAATCGCCACGCTGCATCGCGATGTCCCCGCGCAAGGCGAGCGCGCTGGAGGCTTCCTCGCTATGCGGGCTGGCCTTCTGCGCGTCGAACCGGGTGAGAGCCTTTGTGGCATCGTCCAGCCGGTGCAGCGTGACCGACAGCGCGGCGCGCGACAGGCTGGGACCGGCGGGAAACTCGGCCATGCCTATCGCCCGGTCCAGCACCTTGTCCGCTTCGGCCAGATCGGCGTAGCTGCCGGTCAGGCGGTATCGGCCGACCAGGGCATCGCCCAGGATTTCCATGTGGAGCCAGTCGGTCTTGCCGCTCTTTTCGCGTTCGCGCCCGCCATCGATCTGCACCGTGGCGGCGTTCACGGCTTCTTGCTGGTTGCGGGGGCCGAACCAAGGCGTGACCTCGCCCGGCGCGGGATCGGGCGGGCCGTGCCGGTGGCTCCAGCGCTGCCAGCCATAGCTGGCCGCAAGCACGATGATCACGGCGGCAAGGAGCAGCCAGGGCCAGCGCAAGGTGTTGCGCTGGCCTGCCGAAGCTGTGTTCATGTCAAGTTTTCCCGCGACCCGCGTGCCGTCACGATGTGCGGGCGCAGATCTTCAGGCCCAGATTGGTAAGATCGTCGCCGATCAGGTCGAAGAACTTGTGCAACTCGTTCTTGTATTCGGCGAGGTATTTGTTGTTGGTGGCATCGTCCGCCGGCGTGGCGTCGTTGTAGCTGTTCTTGGTCGAGGAGCCGACCAGCGCGGTGGCGATCGCCGGGTTGCCCATGCGATCCACGCTGACATAGGCCGAATCCGCGTCCGTGCGGAAGTTGAAGCCCGATCCCGTGCCGCTCGCCACAGCCGGCGAACCGTTGGGATTCGCCAGGAAGGGGAACGTAAGGCTGAACGGCTTGTCGTTGGTTGGCGGATTAAGCGGAATGTTGGCGAACGTGTTCGGCCCCTGGCCCGTCACCGTCATGTCGAGGAACAGTTCCGCGAGCAGGATGTCCACTACCGGATCGGCAGGGTGCCGGCCGTTGGGGAAGCGGGTCGAGCGCGTGATGTCCAGCTTCAGCGTGTCCGGGATGATCTGCGATTGCAGCGTTGCCGTCACGCCGGTCTGTCCCTGGACGGTCTGCGTGAAGCAGTTGTCCACGTTGTAGGATACGGCCGTGGCCGTCGGCGTGGGGGTGGCCGTGCCGGTTCCGCTCGGCAACGGGGCGGGGACGACCACCTGGCTGCCGGAGCCGCTGTCGCCGCAGGCGGCCAGAACGGCGGTCAGCGCCAGCGGCGTCGCGAAGAGCATCGCGGCGCGGCGCAAGGAAAACGGAGAGGCTTGCATCACAGGTTCCCCCCGAAGCGAAGCGTCTGACCCCAGACGTCCAGATTGCTGCCGATCGTGCCAAGGTTGGCATCCGGAATTTCCAGGACCAGCGCGGTATCGTTCTGGCCATCGAAGAAATTGCGATCGTTGCGGATGCGGATGGTGCCGAACGAGCGCGTTTCGCGGAAGCCGATCAGGTCGAAGAAGAACGGCTCGTCATACAGGCCAACGCGCGCCTTGACGCCGTTGGCGGTAAGCGTCGTTTCCACCGGCCCTTCCAGCGTGCCGGTCACGCCGGGCAGGCCTTCGATGCGGACGCCCCAGTCGTTCGCGCCTTGCCCCTTGCCGAAGCGGAACTTGATCACGAATTCCGGCGAGGTTCCGGGGGCCTGCGTGGACACGTTGATCTTGTAGAGCACGTCGCGGTCGTAATAGGTCGGCGCGGTGGTGGCGACCGGACCGGCGAAAGTCATCGCGATCTTGGTCGTGCCGTTGGAATGCCACGCGAAGACGTCGGCGATATCGGCTGGAATATCCGGCGTGGTATCGAACCCGGCGTCGGTGCGGGTGGGCGGATCGAGGTGATCGGCGCTTTCGGCCACATCGGCGGGAAGGAGCAGAAGTCCCGACAGAGCGGCACAAGCGGCACCAGCCGCTAGCCCCCTGGCTCCAACAGTCCTGAAAAAGCTGCGCACGGCGTATCTCCGACTCTGGGTAACGAATGACGGTGCGACCTTGATGTCGCCTCATTCTTCCCGAATCGCTGTGCCGGCCCTCACACATCCGCGTATTTATCGCGGCGCCTGAACAAAGGGCGGCTCCGATTCAATGCGGAGGCCGTTACCCGGGTTGTAACTCTAAAAAGACGTTGCCGTGAAGGGGGAAAGTGCCGGCATCGAATTCGGGATGCCTGGCGCGCGGATGATGCGCATAAAAAACGGGGCGATAAACGCCCCGTTCTTTTCGTCTGGCGATGAAATGGCGCTTATTTCGGCGCCAGCACCATCAGCATCTGGCGGCCTTCCATGCGGGGAAAGGCTTCGATCTTGGCGATTTCCGCCACGTCGTCCTGCACGCGGCGCAGCAGGTTCATGCCGAGTTGCTGGTGCGACAGCTCGCGCCCGCGGAAGCGCAGCGTGACCTTCACCTTGTCCCCTTCCTCGATGAAGCGCTGCACGTTGCGCATCTTCACGTCATAGTCGTGATCATCGATGTTCGGACGCATCTTGATCTCCTTGATCTCCTGCGTCTTCTGGGTCTTGCGGGCAAGATTGGCCTTTTTCTGGGCCTCGTACCGGAACTTGCCGACATCAAGGAACTTGCAGACCGGCGGATCGGCGTTGGGCGAAACCTCGACCAGGTCCAGTCCGACTTCGGCTGCCTGTTCGATAGCCTCGCGCGTGTACATGACGCCGAGATTTTCACCGTTCTCATCGATCACGCGCACCTTGGGCACGTTGATGAGCTGGTTGTAGCGCGGCCCGCTCTTGACGGGGGGCGCCATCATGCGCCGGGGTGGGGGAGCTATAGTGCGTTCTCCTGCAGTTGCTCGAAAGGTGATTTTGGCGCGCTCATATCACATTGCGGTCGCAGATAAAGGGCCAAGCGCCGAATGTGGGGTTTTCAGGGCGTGATTCAAGGGTGGGGAGGCGGATTGGAGCCGTCAGCGGCGGCCCTCGCGGGCGCGCCGGCGTTCGTAAAACAGCAGCGCCAGCGCGTAGAACACGACATCGGCCGCGATCTTGCCGGCACCGACTCCCAGTGCTTCCCCGAGCAAGGAAACGGTGGACAACGTGATAGCCGGGCGGACGACCAGCGTATCGAGCGCTTCGGCTATGCCGAAATCGTGGAGCATGGCGAGCAGCACGGGGCGCAGCCGACGTTCACCGCTTGGCAGGGCGCGCCAGTCGCGCAGGAAGATCGTGCCATAGTACCCGACATTCTCGCCGAGCGCCGCGCCGAACGCGGCCAGTTCCGGCCCGGCACCGGCGGCGGACAGGGCGAAGAAGCCGGCATAGCTCCCGGCGAAGCCGCAAGCCTCGGCCCAGCCGAAGCGCGCCAGCCAATGTCGCCAGCGCGGACCATGCGCGGTCATGCCCCGGTTTGTGCCGGCTGGCGCCAGAGCGGGAAGCGCGCCAGCCGATCCGCCGCAGGCACCAGCGCCTCGATCTCGGTAGCGGGCTGCATGGCGGCGAGGATCGCGGGATCGGCCGCGTCCATGCCGCCGGTCAGTGCGCCGATCGCGGGCAGGATCATGCGGCCGCCGTGCGCTCCGCCATCGCTTTTGCCGACCACCAGGCACGGGCGCGCGATGTTGCGGCCGCGCACGGCCAGGCGCAGCTTGGGGTGGAAATGGCCGGAAAGTTCGGGGGCTACTTCCCCCGCCTTCGCCTCGTGCCGTAGCACGATGCCGCTGACGGCGAGTTCTTCGACCCGCGTGCCGCCGGGATGATCGGCCACATCTTCGTCATGGTTCCCGGTGATCCACACCCAGTCGGTGGCGCGCGTCAGCGCCGCCAGCATGCCGGCGGCGTGGGGTTCCAGCCTTTCCGCGCCGAAGCGGTCATGGAAACTGTCGCCCAGGCAGAACACGCGCCGCGCGCCGGTTTCCCGGATGGCGCGGGCGATGCGTTCCAGCGTTTCGCGGCTGTCATAGGGTGGCAGCATCTGTCCGAAACGCGCGTAGAAACTGGCCTTTTCGAGATGCAGGTCGGCGACCAGCAGGGCCTGTTCGTCCGGCCAGTACAGCGCGCGGCCATCGCCGATGCGCGTGCCGAGCCGAAACTCGCGATGGGCGAACGAAAAGGGAACCATGGGTTTCCCTTGCCGCAGGGGGCGTGATTTGGCAAGCGCCCGGCATGACCGACTGGACCGAACAGACCGCCCAAGCCCGCCACTGGTTCGAATCGCTGCGCGACCGCATCTGCGCCGCGTTCGAGGCGATCGAGCGCGAGGCCGGCAGCGACGCGGCTTTCGTCTATACGCCCTGGAGCCGCGAACAGGCGGGCGGACCGGCGGAAAACGACGCCAATGCGAACCCCGGCGGCGGCGTGCGCGGCGTGATGAAGGGCAAGGTGTTCGAGAAGGTGGGCGTCAACGTCTCCACCGTGGGTGGCGCGTTCAGCCCGGAATTCGCCAAGACGATCAACGGCGCGGACCCGGAAAACCCGGTGTTCAC